>JALYHF010000161.1 GCA_030776745.1 Actinomycetota bacterium
GTCGATCTCTTGGGACACGGCGAGGTCCTCGAGGAAGTGCTCCTCGAGCTCGGCCACGCAGTCCCGGTCGGCGACGGCGACGTTCAACTCGAGGTCGAGATCGAGCGAGCGGTTGTCGAAGTTGCCCGAACCCACGTTGGCCCATTCGTCGTCGACCAGGATCACCTTGGCGTGCAGCATCGTCTGGTCGTACTCGAAGATACGTATACCGGCATCGAGGAGCTTGGTGTAGGAGCGGCGACCGGCTTGTCGCGCCACCTCCTTGTCCACGTGCTGACCGTTGATCAACAAACGTATGTCGACGCCGCGCTTCGCCGTGGCGCACAGCAGGTCTTCGAAGGCCCGGTCGGGAGCGAAGTAGGCGGTGGTCAGCCACAGCCGCTTCCGGGCGCCGGCGATGGCGGCGAAGAAGATGAGGGTGGTGGCCGTGGCCCACCCCGTGGGGGTGCTGCGGCTGACGACCACGTCGACCCCGTCGTCGAAGCCGCTCCGTTCGGGGATGTGGTCGTTGGTGAGCACCTCACCGGTGGCTTCAGCCCACGTCTCGAGGAACGCCCCGTACAGCTCGCGCAGTGCAGGGCCCTCGATGCGCAGGTGGGTCTCCCTCCAGTGCTCGGGGTCCTCGGCGTCACCAGTCCACACGTCGGCGATCCCAACGCCGCCGGCGAAGCCGACGACGCCGTCGACGATGAGGATGCGCCGGTGCATGCGGTTGTTGGCCTTGTGCACGGAGTGCCAGCGGGGCGGGCGGAATGTCGCCACATGCACGCCCGCCCGGCGCAGCCGATCCTGGTGTTCTCGGTCCAGCTTGGCAGAGCCGTAGCCGTCGAGGAGCAGGTTGACGCGCACCCCAGCTTCGGCCCGCTCCGCCAGGGCGGCGCTGAAGCGGTCGGCGGTCGGACCAGGCCAGTAGATGTAGGACGAGAAGTTGATGGTCCGTTTCGCTTCGGAGATGGCGTCGACCATGGCGTCGAGGGTGACGCCGTTGCGCATGACCTCCACGCGGTTGCCCGGGCGCTGAGCTGCGCCGGTCATGGCCTCGACCAGATGCGCGAACTCGAGGGTACCCGGCTGGGGCGACTCCAGCAGCTCGAAGCGTTCGCTGGTCGCCCGCTTGTACTTGACCAGATTGCGTGCGAGAAGTGCGCCTAGACCCAGCCCGGCGCCGCCCACGGCCAGTCGGAGGCGAGACGTCACCGCCGCTCCCCTTTCCGGCTGGTCGCCGTCTTCGTCAAGCCAGCGTCGACACGGCGGCGAGAACACAGACCACACGCTGCATTTGGGCGACTCCTCTGGCGCTGCGCGCGCCTCGCTCTGTATACGAGGCAGGAGTTGATGCCGTATTGACGGCCAGAATGGCTCCTGTTTGCTTGAGTCGAAGACCAAGCAGACGTCGCAGGTCGCCACGAGGGAGAGCACCGGCACGAAAGTGCGTCGTGATGACTCCATGATGATGATGGTCATCAAGGCGGGACAGCGCTAGAAGGGCTGGGTCTGCGCGATTCCTTGGGCCAGTCACGTCGGCGCCCCCGGACAGAGGAGGAGCCCTCTGGCCTCGAAATTGACGGCGTTGGCGAAGCCAAACGCCATGCGCTTGAGCACGCCGAGCTTGTTGTTGGTGCCCTCCAGCCGGCCGTTGGAGATCCGCCACGGCCTTGTGGAAAGCGAAGATCTCCGGTGACCAGCGCAACAGCCTGTCGACCACCTTGTAGAACTCGGGCAAGGGGTCGTCGGCGTAGAGACGGCTGAAGCGATCCAGGGCCTCGGTGGCAGCGGCGTCGTCGGCGGCCAGGTACAGCCCGTGGAGCTCTCCTGGGAGGTGCACGCACCTAGGTTGCCGGTTCTCGCCCGCGTGGGCCAAACCAGGGCAGCGCAGATTGCCCGGGAGTGGCGCTCGGCCGCTCGCCTACCAAGCGCGACAGAACGTGCATCGGCCGGGAGGCGTGGCCCAGCGCCGGGATGAAACCCTGCGGCAGTTACGTGTGGTGCTCATCGTTGATGTTCGCGCCGCGGCCACCTACCAGGAGAAGCGCAAGCGACGGAATGTAGAGCAGGCCGAGACCTCCAAATGCCGCGGGCAGCATGGCAATGAAGATGAGGAACCAAGCGACCAAGACCCAAATGGGGTTTGACCGCCTGACGGCGACAACACCACCTGTAGCGCCCAGGGAGATCGTCCAGCCGTTGACCGCGTTGAGGCCGACGTCCCTGATGACGACGACTGCGAGCAGGGCGACGCTGGCTTCGATCGCAAGCCACCCTGCGAGACGCACAAGGCGACCGTCCCTGAGACACTTGGCACCGCTTCCGACTGGTAACTGTGCCATGAGGGCATCCTGCCTGATGTTCGTGCGCGCCATCATGCTGTCGATCACGGCAGAACGGGTCTCTCGATGACTGGCATCGACCGTGGCGCCCCGGTGCAGGCAACCGGCGAGGGAGCGGGTCGGCCGCAAGCGACCGCTCCGCCGCCCGCGCGAGGAGAGGCGAGCGCTACTTCGCGCAGGAGTGGTGCCGAACCCGAGCGGCCCGGGGCCCTTGGCACGGGTCACGGGGCCACGCCGTCGCCTAGTCCTAACCGATCGAGCACACGGAGGGCGTCATCGAGCGTGGACACCTCGATCACCTGAAGCTTCTCGCCGCCGCCTCGTGTCGCCTCGCCGAGCATCCCGCCCGGCACAAGGAAGTAGCGAGCGCCCGCTTTGCGAGCTGCTGTCGCCTTCTGGGCGACGCTACCCACCTCGCCTACACGACCATCGAGCTCGACGGTCCCCGTCAGGGCCACCTTCTCCCCCTTGGTCAACTCGCCGGGGGTAAGCATGTCGAGCAGGCCAACCGTCAGAGCGAGCCCGGCTGAATTCCCATCGATCCCCCCAAGGTCGACGTCTACGTGGACCGGGTATTCGAATCGCCGTTGCTCGGTCGCGAGGGCGACGCCGAGAAAGCCTTGTTCAGTTCCCTCAAGCGAGCCGAGCTCGATCTCCTCGACCCGCCTCGAGCCGTCGGGCGCTCGCACATCCATGCGGAGGAGGCGGCCCGCACCGTGGGCGCGAACGGTTTCGATCGCCTCCTCGGCAATCGAGATGGGCCGGCCGTTGATCCCCGTGATGACATCCCCTGGGACCAGGCGCGAAGCGGCCGGCGAACCCGCTCGCACCGTCTCGACGACTGCGCCTGTTCCGGTTTCCGGTACCACCAGACCGATGCGGCGCAGTGCCACCGCCACTGCGACCTGCTCGGACTCGCTCCTCGCTCGGGCTCGGGCCCTCGAGCCGGCGACACGCTGTTTGGGTACCGTCTTGATGTCACCGTCCAGCCAGGCTTGCAGGGCTCGAAACGGAGTGAGCGGGTGCAGGGCCACGGTGGACACGAGAACCTCACCAGCTGGGGGGAATACCTCGGTCCCGCCAACGGAGACGACGTCGCTCACGTTCTTGGTCTTGCCCGGTGCGACGGAGTAGCCAGGCAGCGGGAATCCGGCAACCGCCAGCGTCACCAGGCTGGCCAGGAGCATCGCCGTGTCCACGCGGGACCAGCGGTCCCGTAGCCTCCTGAGGGCGTTCAGGGGTGTGCGCGGTGTCGTTCCCAGCGACCTTCCCGGCCTCTCTATCTTTTCACCCTCCGGTCGGGAGCATCTTTACACCGTAACGCCTGCCTGGCCCAGGTCCCGTCGACGCAAACCGGTACCGAACGTGCGGCCTGTACCTCCGACCACGAGATATGACAGTGGTGGGGACGCAGCCCGCCGTCTCCGGATCGCCGGCCGGTTATCTGGCGCTGCATCGGTGCCGGAAGTCGGGCGGACCGACGACCGAACTCCCAGCCAGCCGAACGGAGGAGCTCGTACCGCTCGGTCAGTGCGTCTGCCTCCGTCCACGATGAGCACCTCGGTTGGAGGCGAGTGCCCGACCCGACCGCAACGCCAACAGTCCCAGATGGGTCGGGACTAGGCTCCGCCTGTGAGCTACGAGTCGACCGGTCGTCGGCCGGCGAACGAGAAGTCAACATCCGACAGCACCGTTCGGGTCGACAAGGGCCTGCCCAAGGAAGGCGCTGGAGCACGTCGACCGGACACGGCAGGAGTCGACGAGGTCTACTTCGAAAGGCAGAAGTCGTCGAGCGCTTACTTCTGTCATCGCCCCTGCAACGCCCGATCGGTCCTGCGTTTCGTGCGATCAAGCCATTCTCGACATCGACGTGGAGGCTTCTGAAGAGATGATGGACATCAAGATCAAGTTCCTCTTCTTCCTGGCGGCTGTGATCTGCTTCGCAATAGCCGCCTTTGCGACGCGGTACAACGCCCGCGTCGGCCTGGTGCCACTCGGCCTTGGGCTGTTCTTCTTTCCAACGCTGTGGGACACGGGCGTCGCCGCATTCTGA
>JALYHF010000162.1 GCA_030776745.1 Actinomycetota bacterium
CCCGGCGAACCGGAGTGGCTCCTCGATGAGGCGCACCTCCACGTCGGGCTCCGCCGGGTCGAACCAGGGGGCATGGGCGGGACCGTCCGGGCAGACCCGCCACTTGCGGCAGACCCGGTCGATGCCGATGGGGTACAGCGTGAGGACCCCGTCGGCGCCGATGTGGAGACGGAGGAAGTTCTTGAAGTCCATCACCCGAAGGGGTGCGTACGCCTCGTTCCCGTGGAAGCCGAGGCAGTTCGACGCCCACAGGTAGCCGGCCATCCCGAGGGTCCCGCCCGCCCCGCCGAGCAGGAACAAGGTGACGAGGAAGGCGACCAACGAGGCCACGCCATCGAGGCCGAGGGCCGACGAGACGCGGGACGCGGCGACTAGGAAGCCGGCCAGGGTGGCGAGCTGCACCACGGAGTGCGCCACACCGAGCAGCAGTCGGGCGGCGCCGGTGGCGTCGTGGGCGAAGCGGACCATCGCCGCCAGCAGCACCAGCACGGTCAGGATGAGCACGAAGGCGGTGGGGCTCTCCCACAGGGCGCGGCCCATGTCGTCGACGCCGAGCGAGACGTGGCGGTCGTCGCGGTGGAGCCCCAGCATGAAGGCCAGGAGGACCTGCACCCCACCGAGGAGGGCGGCGAAGCCAGGGTTGCGCAGGGGAAGCAGCCACAACCTCCTTCTGAGGCGCTTCGAGTCCTTGGCCGACGGGAACGCCACCGCCCTCCGGTAGCTCGCCTTCGCCCCTTCCCGTGGGAGGTCCCGGTGGTCGGGGAGGTGATGGGTGGGGTGCAGGAACGCTCCGCCGCCGCCGGCGGTGATGTGCTGGCTGGCCCCGCCCTCCTCCTCGTAGCGGCAGTAGTGGTGCCGCCCGCTCTTGAGGTAGAGCACCACCCGGCCGCCGCTCGGCTGGACGATCTGGCGCTCGAAGTACTCGAGGTTGCGGTCGGAGTAGATCTCGGCCGGGTCTCGGCCGCCTTCCACCTCCTTGGCCATGCACAAGATGATGCGGTCCCCGGCCTCCACCTGGCGCTCGGCGACCTCGGAGAAGTACTCCAGCTGGGCTTCGTCGATGTACGCCCCGAACTGGATGTCGATTCCCCAGAGCCACCAGCCATGGGGCAGCTTGACGGCGAAGTAGCTGCGGCTCTGCTGCGTGCTCCATCCCCCGATCCAATGGCCCCGGCAGAACACGCTGGTGAAGTTGACCAGCCCGTCGTACCAGTCGTGGCTGCCGGGGATGGCGAAGAGCTCGGGTGGCGACTCTTGAGCGCAGGGCATCGCCGCCTTGTAGGGCCCGAGCATCCGGTTCTCGTAGTCGGCCCGGTTGGGCACCGGGTACACCTGGTCTCCGCCCATGACGAGGATCCTCCCCCGTCGGGTGGCATGAACGCGGCCGTCCCAGCCCACGCCCAGCTCCTCCAGGGCGAGGAGCCTGGCCACGGTGTAGGTGGAGTTCCACCCGTCGCCCAGGTCGGCCACGTAGTCGACCCAGAGCTCCGGCGCCTGCGAGCGGTCCGGGACCTTTCCGGGTATCAGGGCCTGGACCTCTCGCTTGTCGGCGTAGGAGCCGAAGATCCCCGACAGCACGATCCGCACGGTGGTGTCGACGAGCTGGCGGGGATCGAGCCAGCGCACCATGGGCTGGCGCACGAAGCCCAGCTCCGCCTGCGTCGTGGAGGAGGGACGTGGAGGACATCCCGGGCTCGCCGGCGGGCGACTCTCGGTCGTGACGTCCATGCCGGCCATTCTTACCCGCCGCCCTCGGCCGTTCCCGCACGTCGTCGGCGGCCCGAGCGCGGTCCTGCTCGTAGCATCCACGTCGGGTCGAAGCTCACGAGGAGGACACGCGCCATGCACGCCAGAGTCACCAAGTTGCAGGTCGAGCCGGCTGAGCTCGACCGCGCCAACGACTACTACCGGAACACGGTTCTCGCCGGCGTCCGGGAGCTGGAAGGATTCAAGGGAGCGGTGACGCTGCTCGACCGCCAGACGGGCAACGTCTTCAGCTTCACGTTGTGGGAGGACGAGGAGGCCATGCGGGCCAGTGAAGAGGCCGGCGCCCGCGTTCGCGGCCAGGCCAGCTCCGACCTGGGTTTCACCCCGACCGTGGAGCACTACGAGGTGGGAGTGTTCGAGGCTCCGTAACGGTCCGACCTCGGCATCCCCGCCCTCCGGCCGCGCCGGATCGGCTCGGCGAGGTGGGAGCGTCCCACTCGGGCCCTCCGGCTACCCTCGGCCCCGATGCCAGCCCAGTTCATCTACACCATGCGCGGCCTCAGGCGCTTCTACCCGCCTGACCGCGAGGTCCTCCGGGGCCTCAACATCTCCATGTTCCCGGGGGCCAAGATCGGCGTGATCGGCGCCAACGGCTCGGGCAAGTCGTCGCTCCTGCGGATCATGGCCGGCCAGGACGACGGCTACACGGGCGAGGCCCGGCTGACGCCCGGCTTCAGCGTCGGCTACCTGGCCCAGGAGCCGGAGCTGGACCCGACCAGGGACGTCCTCGGGAACGTCACCGACGGTGTGGCCGGGACCCGCGCCCTGCTGGCCCGCTACGACGAGGTGTGCCAGACCATGGGCGACCCCGAGGCCGACTTCGACGCCCTTCTCGCCGAGCAGGCCGACCTCCAGGATCGCATCGACGCCGCCGGCGCCTGGGATCTCGACCGCACCCTCGAGATCGCCATGGACGCCTTGCGCCTCCCGCCGCCGGACGCCGCCGTCTCGGCGCTGTCGGGCGGCGAGCGCCGCCGGGTGGCCCTGTGCCGGCTGCTCCTGGCCCGCCCCGACCTCCTCCTGCTCGACGAGCCCACCAACCACCTCGACGCCGAGTCGGTGGCCTGGCTCGAGAGGTTCCTCCACGACTACCCCGGCACCGTGGTCGCCGTCACCCACGATCGCTACTTCCTCGACAACGTGGCCGGGTGGATCCTCGAGCTCGACCGGGGCTTCGGCATCCCGTGGGAGGGCAACTACTCCTCGTGGCTCGAGCAGAAGCAGGCCCGCCTCGAACGGGAGGAGAAGGCCGACTCGGCCCGGCGCCGCACCCTGCAGCGGGAGCTGGAGTGGATCCGCCTGTCTCCGCGCGCCCGCCAGGCCAAGGGCAAGGCCCGCCTCAACGCCTACGAGAGCCTGCTGGCCGAGGCCGAGGGCGGGCTCGAGCGCCAGGAGAAGCTGGAGATCGCCATCCCAGCGGGACCTCGGCTGGGAGACCTGGTGGTGGAGGCCGAGGGCCTGGTGAAGGGCTACGGCGACCGCCTCCTCGTCGACGGTCTCACCTTCCGCCTGCCGCCCGGGGGGATCGTCGGGGTGATCGGGCCCAACGGTGCCGGCAAGACCACGCTGTTCCGCATGATCACGGGCAGCGAGGAACCCGACGGCGGGGTCCTCCGCGTCGGGCCTTCGGTGCAGCTGGCCTACGTCGACCAGAGCCGGGAGGTGCTCGACGCCTCGAAGACGGTGTACGAGGAGATCACCGGCGGCGTCGACCGTCTGGTGGTGGGCGGCCGGGAGATCCACGGACGGGCCTACGTCGCCAGCCTCGGCTTCCGGGGCTCCGATCAGCAGAAGAAGGTGGGCCAGCTCTCGGGCGGTGAGCGCAACCGCGCCCACCTGGCCAAGGTGCTCACCTCCGGAGGCAACGTGCTCCTCCTCGACGAACCGACCAACGACCTCGACGTCGACACCTTGCGGGCGCTGGAGGACGGGCTGTTGAGCTTCGCCGGCTGCGTGGTCGTCATCAGCCACGACCGTTGGTTCCTCGACCGGGTCACCACCCACATGCTCGCCTTCGAGGGCGACTCCGAGGTCCGCTGGTTCGAGGGCTCCTACAGCGACTACGAGGCCGACCGGAAGAGGCGCCTGGGAGCCGAGGCCGATCAGGTCCACCGCATCCGCTACAAGCCGCTGCAGCGGGCGTGAGCACCCACGAGCACTGCGCCCGGGCGTGAGCGCCCGCACTCCCCCATGAGCCCCCGGAGCGTGCGGCGCATCGTGGTCGTCGTGTGCCTGGGCGGAGTGGCCGGGATGATCGTCGCCTCCGTCGCCGGCAGCAACGGTGCCGCCCTCACCTTCGGGCTCATCACGGCGACCGCCGTGTTGTGCCTCATGGTGGCCACCGCCGTGAGCGGCGGCGCGACGGCGGCGTTGGGCGGGGACGAGCGCCAAGCGGCGGGAGTGGAGGCGATGGTGGAACGACTGGTCGCCCACGGGGCCGACGAGACCGACGTGCGCGAGCTCGTGGAGCAGGCGGTGCGCCTGGGCCGCTCGAGCGCTCGCCGGGGCTGAGAGCGCCGGGGGCAGGTGCACGGCGGACGCACCCGCACCCCGACGCGGGCCAACCTTCACATGTTTCCCTGGGCGGCGTCAACCGCGGCGCCGAACTCCGAGCGAGGACTGGCACGGCGACCCTAGGCTCTTGCCGACAAGAGGCGATCTTGCTCAATTCGCCACGGACGGTGCCGATGAGTCAGCTATGGCGAATGCGACAGTGCTGAAGAGCCGGGCCGTCGAGCGCCCCGTGGAACCCGGCAACTCGGCGATGTGCGTCCACTGCGGCGCGCCGGTGAAGTTCGTCGCCCGGGCCCAGCTCCGCCAGGTCATCGCCAACGTCTACGTGGACGGCACCTGGGACCGCGTCGAGCACTACCACGCCGACTGCTACACCGAGGCGGGCCGCCCGTACGGACCGGCCACCGGCTGAGCGGTGCGAACGCGGGTCACCCGCTCGTTCTCCTTCGAGGCCGCCCACCAGCTGCCGTGGCACCCCGGGAAGTGCAGCCGCCTCCACGGCCACAACTACCGCCTGGAGGTCACGGTGGAGGGCCCGGTCGACCAGAACGGCGTCGTCCTCGACTTCGACGAGCTGTCGGTGGTGGTGCGGCGTGAGCTCGTCGACCGCTTCGACCACCGGTTCCTGAACGACCTGCTCGAGAACCCCACGGCCGAGGTGATCGCCCACGAGTCGTGGAAGCGCCTCGAGGCGGCCGGGCTGGCGCTGGCCCGGCTGCGGTTGTGGGAGACGCCGGAGTCCTCGGTCGAGATCCTCGCCGAATGAGGCGCCCGGCGGCCGTGGTCCTGCTCTCCGGGGGCTTGGACTCGACGGTGTGCCTGGCCATGGCCGGCCACCGCGCCGGCCCGGCGCTGGCCGTGACGGTCGACTACGGCCAGCGCCACAGGATCGAGCTGGATCGGGCGGCGGCGGTGGCCGACCGGTGTGGCAGCGAGCACCTCGTGGTCGGCGTCGACCTGTCCCGTTGGGGAGGCTCCGCCCTCACCGACGCCTCCCTGGAGGTGCCCGACGCCGGCTCCACGACGACCGAGGCCATCCCCGTCACCTACGTCCCCGCTCGGAACCTCGTGTTCTTGTCGTTGGCCGCCGCCGTCGCAGAGGCCCGGGGGGCCGACGCCGTGTACGTCGGGGTCAACGCCCTCGACTACAGCGGCTACCCCGACTGCCGCCCGGAGTTCGTCGGCGCCTTCCGGGAGGCGGCCGCCCTGGCTCTCAAGCGCGGGGTGGAGGGCAACCCCCTCGAGATCCATACCCCGCTCGTCGACCTGACCAAGGCCGCCAT
>JALYHF010000163.1 GCA_030776745.1 Actinomycetota bacterium
CCGCCACGCAACCGGTGAGGAAGACCACGGCCGTCACCGCTCCCGGGGACGCCCGCCCCGACGCCGACAGCACGGCCAGCACCGTGGCCAGCCCCGCCTCGACCAGGTTCCCCGCCAGCAGCCAGCGCCGGCGGTCGAGGCGGTCGGCCAGGGCCCCGCCCACCGGGGACAGCACGCCGATGGGGAGGAAGGCGGCCACGGCCACCAGGGCCGTCCACGACGCCCGGCCCGTGCGCTCGGTGACCAGCGCCCCCACGGCCACCGTCTGCATCCACGTGCCGATGTTGGACACCAGGCTCCCGCACCACAACAGGGCGAACGAGCGGTGGCGCAGCGGGCGGAGCGACGCCGAGCGGAGCCTCAGGCGTTGGCCTCGTCGAGTCCCTGCTTCAAGGTGTTCCAGGACAGCGTGGCGCACTTGATGCGAACCGGGAAGCGCACCACGCCCTGCAGGGCCTCCAGGTCACCCAGCTCCACGTCGGGCTGGGCCACGGTGGGCCCCGCCGGCTGGCCGTCGGCATCGAGCCGCTGCTCGTGGATCGACATCATCCCCTTGAAGGCCCGGATGAGGGCGCGGGCCTCGTCCACCGTCTTGCCCTTGACGGCGGCCGACATCATGGAGGCCGAGGACTGGCTGATGGAGCACCCCTGTCCGGCCGTCTTCAGGTCGGCGACCCTGCCGTCGTCGACGCGGAGGTAGACCACGATCTCGTCTCCGCACAGCGGGTTGAACCCCTCCACCCGGCAGGCAGGGGGTGACGGCAGCTCGCCCCGGTTCCGGGGGCTGCGGTAGTGGTCGAGGATGATCTCTCGGTACAGGTCTTCGAGCCCGGGCATGCGTGGAGGGGTCTCCTAGAAGAACAGTTCGGAGGCGTCGGCCAGGGCCTCGGACAGGGCGTCGACGTCGGCCTCGTCGTTGTACACGTAGAACGAGGCGCGCGCCGTGGAGGCCACGCCGAGGCGGCGCATCAGGGGCTTGGCGCAGTGATGGCCGGCCCGCACGCACACGCCGGCCTGGTCGAGCACCTGCGACACGTCGTGGGGGTGGATGTCCTTGTAGCTGAAGGAGAGCACCCCGCCCCGGTCGGACGGGTCGGCCGGCCCGTGGATGGTGATGTCGTCGCCGTGGCGCTCCCGGAGGCTGTCCATGGCGTAGGTGACCAACTCGACCTCGTGCTGGCGCACCGAGTCCATTCCGAGGGCCTCGAGGTAGTCGACGGCGGCGGCCAGCCCCACCGCCTCGGCGACGGGCGGTGTACCGGCTTCGAACTTCCAGGGCAGCTCGTTGGGCGTGAAGCCGTCCAGGCGGACGTCTCTGATCATGTCGCCTCCGCCCAGGAAGGGGGGCATGGCGTCGAGCAGCTCCTCGCGGCCCCACAGCACGCCGATGCCGGTGGGGCCGAGCATCTTGTGGCCGGTGAAGGCGAAGAAGTCGGCTCCCGTGGACGACACGTCGGTGGGCAGGTGGGGGACGTACTGGCTCCCGTCGACCACGACGACGGCGCCGGCGTGGTGGGCGGCGTCGGCGATCTGGCGCACCGGAGGCAGCGTCCCGAGGACGTTGGACATCGCCGTGACCCCGACGAGGCTCACCCCCTCCACCAGGCGCTCAAGATCGCTGAGGTCGAGGTGCCCGTCGCCGCCCAGGGGGATGTAGCGAAGCTCGATCCCGATCTGGTCCTTGAGCATCAGCCAGGGCACGAGGTTGGCGTGGTGCTCCACCTCGGTTAGGAGCACCACGTCGCCCTGGCGCAGGTTGGCCCGACCCCAGGCGTTCGAGACCAGGTTGAGCGACTCCGTGGCGTTCTTGGCGAAGAGCACCTCACGGCTCTGAGCGGCGCCGACGAACCGGGCGATCCTGCCCCGTGCCCCTTCGTAGAGGGCGGTGGCCTCCTCGGCCAGGCGGTACACGCCGCGGTGGACGTTGGCGTGGGACGTCTCGTAGTACCGCTGCATGGCGTCGATGACCGCCCGCGGCTTCTGGGACGAGGCCGCCGAGTCGAGGAAGACGAGCTCCTTGTCGCCGCAGAGGTGGTCGAAGATGGGAAAGTCCTTCTTGACCACCGACGTGTCTAGGGGCGCCACGCCTCGTACCCCTCCTGCTCCAGACGGCGGGCCAGCTCGGGACCACCGCTGTCGACGACGCGCCCGTCGACGAGGATGTGGACCCGGTCGGCGGCCAGCTCGTCGAGGATGCGCTGGTAGTGGGTGATCAGCAGCACGCCGAGGTGGGGGCGGGCGGCACGGACCTCGTTCACGCCCTTGGCCACGACGCGGAGGGCGTCGATGTCCAGACCGGAGTCGGTCTCGTCGAGGATGGCCATCTCCGGCTCGAGGATGGCCATCTGCAGGATCTCGTTGCGCTTCTTCTCGCCTCCCGAGAAGCCCTCGTTGAGGTAGCGGTCCCCGAAGGAGGGATCCATGTCGAGCTTCCTCATCCACTCCATGATGGCCAGTCGCAGCTCGAGGATCGACAGGTCGACCCCCTTCCTGGCCGAGAGGGCCTGGCGGAGGAACTGGATGACCGGGACCCCGGCGATCTCCTCGGGGTACTGGAAGGCCAGGAAGATGCCCGACTTGCCCCGCACGTCGGTGGGCCACTCGGTGATGTCCTGGCCCTTGAAGAGGATCCGTCCCGCGGTGACCTCGTAGTCGGGGCTGCCGAGCAGGGTGTTGGCCAGCGTCGACTTGCCCGAGCCGTTGGGACCCATCAAGGCGTGGACCTCTCCGGGCAGCACGGCGAGGTCGACGCCCTTGAGGATCTCCGTTCCCTCCACGGCCACGTGGAGGCCCTCGATCTGGAAGACGGGACCGGCCGTTGTCACACCCTCGATTCTATTCCACTACGCGCGTAGGAGAAATTGCTCGTTCGATCCCTTAGGCTCCCTGCGGTGGATCCCTGGAACCTCAACGGGAGCACGTCGCTGGGCCAGCACGGGCAGAGCGTCACCCTCGTCGAGGGATCGGCGTTCTGCATCTCGGAGCGCTCGGGTGATCTCTTGCCCGGCTTCCCCCAGGGGCTGTTCTTCCGGGACAGCCGCTTCCTCTCGCACCTCGAGCTGCGGGTCAACGGGCGAGAACCCGAACCGCTGTCGGCCAGCACGACGGAGCCCTTCAGCGCCGTGTTCGTCGCCCGCAGCCATCCCCGCCCGGGGCTGGCCGACAGCACGCTGATGATCTTCCGCTACCGCTACATCGGTCGGGGCATGCGCGAGGACCTGGTCATCCGCAACTACGGCCACGAGGCGGCCTACTGCTCGGTCGAGCTGGCCCTGGGCGTCGACTTCGCCGGTCTGTTCGAGGTCAAGGAGGGACGGCCGGCGGAGGGCGGCGAGCGGGGGGTGGAACAGGAGGGCGGCGCCCTGGTGTTCTGGTACCGCAAGGGCGCCACCAGGCGGGCGGCGCGGGTGTCGTTCAGCGAGCCGGCCCGCCTCGACGTCGACCAGGCCAGCTTCGAGACCATCGTCCCTCCACGGGGCGAGTGGTCCACCTGCCTCCAGGTCACCGCCATCATCGACGGGGAGGACGTCAAGCCGCGCTACGCCTGCGGACAGCCCGTGAGCCGGGCCACACCGGTCGAACGGCTGGCCAAGTGGCGCCGGCAGATGCCGATGGTGGACACCGACCACGAGGGCCTCCGGCGGGTGATCACCCGCAGCGCCGAGGACCTAGGGGCCCTTCGCATCTTCGACCCCGACTTCCCCGAGCGCACCGTGGTGGCCGCCGGGGCACCGTGGTTCATGACCCTGTTCGGGCGCGACTCCCTGCTCACGTCCTGGATGGCCCTCCTCGTCGACCCTGACCTGGCCCTGGGCGTGCTGCAGACCCTGGCCCGGTTCCAGGGCAGGCAGGTCGATGCCCGGAACGAGGAGGAGCCCGGGCGGATCCTGCACGAGATGCGCTTCGGTGAGGCGGCGTCGCTCTCCCTCGGAGGAGGCCGGGTGTACTACGGCACGGCCGATGCCACCCCCCTGTTCGTCGTGCTCCTCGGCGAGCTCCGCCGCTGGGGCCTGGCTTCGGAGGTCGTCGACCAGCTCCTGCCCCACGCCGACCGCGCCCTGGAGTGGATCGAGCACTACGGCGACGACGACGGCGACGGGTACGTGGAGTACCAGCGCGCCACCGACCGCGGCCTGGTGAACCAGGGGTGGAAGGACTCGTGGGACGGCGTGCGCTTCGCCGACGGGGAGATCGCGAAGGCCCCCATCGCCTTGTGCGAGGTCCAGGGCTACGTGTACTCCGCCTACCTGGCCCGAGCCCACTTCGCCAGCGAGGCCGGCGACCCGGCCACCGTAGCGCGCTTCCGGGCCAAGGCGGCCGCCCTGAAGGAGGCCTTCAACCGCGACTTCTGGTTGGAGGACCGGGGTTGGTACGCCATGGGCCTGGACCGCGACAAGCGCCCCATCGACGCCCTCGCCTCCAACATGGGCCACTGCCTGTGGTCGGGCATCGTCGACCAGGACAAGGCGCCCAGCGTGGCCGGCCACCTGATGTCACCGGAGATGTTCAGCGGCTGGGGCATCCGCACCCTGGCCACGTCCATGGTCGGCTACAACCCCATCAGCTACCACTGCGGGTCGGTGTGGCCCCACGACAACGCCCTCATCGCCGCCGGTCTGATGCGCTACGGCTTCGTGGAGGAGGCCCAGCGGGTGGTGATGGCCATGCTGGACGCGGCGGCCACCCAGGCCGGCCGCCTGCCCGAGCTGTTCAGCGGCCTCGACCGCGAGGGGTTCCCCACGGTGGTGTCCTACCCCACGTCCTGCTCGCCCCAGGCGTGGGCCGCCGCCTCACCACTGCTGTTCCTGCGCACCCTGCTCCGCCTCGACCCGTGGGTGCCCCACGGGCGGGTGTGGCTGTCCCCGGCCCTGCCCTCCGCCCTCGGCTACCTGCGGGTGGACCGCATCCCGGTGGCCGGAGGCCGGGTGAGCGTGGAGGTGGGTGACGACAGCGTCAAGGTGAGCGGCCTGCCCCCGGAGCTGGAGCTCGTCACCGTCCCCCGGGACCCGCTCACGGCCGGCTGACCCCGCCCTCGTGGCCGGCACCGTGGGGGCCGGCGGGCGGGGCCGGCTGCCAGTGCTCGACGAGGCCGTCCATGACGCGGGGGCGGACGCCGGTCTCGGCATCGTCAGGTGGCGTGCCCAGGTAGAGGAAGCCGACGATGGCGTCGTGCGGGCCGAGGCCGAGGGCGTCCTTGACGCGGGAGTCGTAGGCGGCGTCACCGGTGCGCCACATCGAGCCGTAGCCCAGCGCCGTGGCCGCCACCAGGGCGTTCTGGGCCGAAGCCGCCGCTGCCGCGAACTGCTCCTCCCAAGGGATCTTGTCGCTGTGTCTGTGGAGGGCAGCCACCACCACCACCAGCGGCGCCCGGCCCAGCTTGGTGCGCTCCTTGGTGAGCTGGCCGGCGGTCGGCGCCGCGCCCACCGCGTCGGTGCGGGCCAGGTAGGCGGCGGCCAGCACCTGCCCGAAGGCGTCCTTGGCCGGGCCGTGGAGGATCACGAACTTCCTCGGGCGCAGCTCCCCGTGGTCGGGGGCGGCGGCGGCCGCCTCGAGGATGCGATGCAGGTCGTCGCCGGTGGGGGCCGGCTCGACCAGCCGGGAGACGGACCGGCGGGCGAGGATGGCGTGGAGGGCGTCCATGCCCGGCCGACTCACCATCCCCGGTCGGCCCACTCCTGGAGGTGGGGCCGCTCCTTTCCGATGGTGGTGTCGTCGCCGTGGCCGGGCATCACGATGGTGTCGGGGTCCAGGGCCGAGAAGAGGCGCTCGTCGATGGAGGCGATGATGGAGGCGAAGTCGCTCTCCGGGAACCGGGTGGCGCCGGGACCACCCGGGAAGAGGGTGTCCCCACTGAACAGGACCGGTGAGCCCTCCACCAGGAAGCACATGGAGCCCCGCGTGTGGCCGGGCGTGAGGATGGTCCGCAGCCGCAGGCGGCCCACCTCCACCACCGAGTCGTCCTCGAGCACGAAGTCGTACGAGGGCAGCATGGCCGCGTCCTCGGCCGCCACGCCGACGGCCAAGCCGGCCTTGCGCACGGCGGGGACGGCCTGGATGTGGTCCCAGTGCCCGTGGGTCTGGAGGACCTTGCCCACGCCGAGTCTCCGGCACAGGTCCAGCAACCGCTCGGGTTCGTTGGCGGCGTCGACCAGGACGGCCTCGCCCGTCTCCTGGCAACGGAGGACGAACACGTTGTTGTCCACGGGGCCGACGACCAGCTTGTGGACCTCGGCCTGGTTGTCCTCGAAGTGCACGCTCGGGCCGCCCGGAAGACGGGCCGTCGTCCTCGACGGCCGGGGTAGACAAGGTTAGTGACAGCGACCGCCTCCGCCGGCAGCGAGGAGCACGAAGAGCTTCGCCGCTCGGTCCGCCGCTTCCTGGAGGACCGCTCGCCCTCCTCCGAGGTGCGACGGCTGATGGAGACCACCGACGGCTACGACGCCGGCGTCTGGCGGGCTATGGCCGCCGAGCTGGGACTCCAGGGACTGGTCATCCCCGAGACCCTCGGCGGCTCGGGACGCGGCTTGCCCGAGCTGGCGGTGGTGCTCGAGGAGATGGGTCGCTCGCTGCTGTGCGCTCCGTACTTCTCCACCGTGGCCCTGGCCACGACGGCGATCCTGGCCTCGGGTGACACGGTGGCCCAGGAAGAGCTGCTCCCTGACATCGCCGGGGGTCGCACCATCGCCACCTTGGCCCTGGCCGAGGACAGCGGCCGCTGGGACCCCACCGACATCACGGTCGAGGCGACGAGGTCCGAGGACGGCCACACGCTGGAAGGCCACAAGACGTTCGTGACCGACGGCCACACGGCCGGCCTCATCCTGGTCGCTGCCCGCGCCGGCGCAGACGTGGGCCTGTTCGCCGTGGACGGTGACGCCCCCGGCCTCACTCGCCGCCCCCTTCCGACGATGGACCTCACCCGAAGGCAGGCCCGCCTGGAGCTGGCGGCCACGCCGGCCCGGCGCATCGGCGGGGAGGGGGACGGGGCGGCGGCGTTGTCCACCACGCTGGACCTGGCCGCCGTGGCCTTGGCCGCCGAGCAGGTGGGAGGGGCGCAGAGGTGCCTGGAGATGAGCGTGCAGCACGCCAAGGAGCGGGTGCAGTTCGGGCGGCCGGTCGGCTCGTTCCAGGCCGTCAAGCACAAGTGCGCCGAGATGCTCCTCCGGGTGGAGCAGGCCAGGTCGGCAGCGTGGTACGCGGCGTGGGCGGCCACGGAGAGCAGCGAGGAGCTGGCCGGGGCGGCACCGGTGGCCAAGGCGTACTGCTCCGACGCCTACTTCCACACCGCCGCCGAGACCATCCAGGTCCACGGCGCCGTCGGGTTCACCTGGGACCACGACGCCCAGCTGCACTTCAGGCGGGCCAAGTCCTCCCAGGTCCTGCTGGGCCATCCCGCCCACCACCGGGAGCTGCTGGCCCGCCGCCTCGGCCTCTGAGGCGCCCGGAGGGAGTCGGACCACGCGCTACTCTCCGCCTGGATGATGGTCGTCTACGGGTTCCTTGCCGTTGCCATCGTGTTCGCCATCGCCGCCGTCGTGATCGGGCGCGAAGCGCGCCGCTTGGACGCCGTGCCGCCGAGGCCCACCTTCGACCTGGACGAGGCGGTGGCGTGGGTGGCGGACAACCTGCCCTTCGAGGTGAGCGCCGTGCTGACCCACGACGACGTGCGCCAGATCATCGACTGGAACCTCGAGTACTTCCGCTCCAAGGGCGTGTCCGGCAACGGGCGGTCGGGCCACGCCGACGGGCCCGTGGTCGTCGGGGGGGCGGAGACGGTGGACTACGTCCTGGCCCGGGCGCACTCGCTGGGCTCGCCCTACACGGCCACCCAGGTCCATGCCGTGCTCGATGCCCAGATGACCTATCTCGAGGCCATCGGCGCGGTGGGGCCGGAGGCGCCCCCGGAGGAGGCGCCGGGCTGAAAATGGCCGAACTAGCGCCGCCGATGTGGTTTCATAGCCGGTACCAGAGAAAGGGGGTGGTCCAACTGCACAGTGAACGTTTCGGGACCCTGGAGGTGGCTGGCCGCTAGGCGGCCGCTGGACCACCCGGCGAATCCCAGCCAGGCACCGCTCGAGGCGCCGGTCGGAGGCTGGTCCCATCCGAAGCACTCCGGTACTCGAGCTCTTTCCGGCAAGACGAGTTGACAAGGGGGCGCCGCGGCGCCCCCTTGTCGCGTGCGGTACCGCGTTACCGTGGACCGGCGTGGAGATCGTCATCGACTCCGACGGGCTGCGCCTGCGCGGCCACCTGGCCCGTCCGCAGGGCTCGTCGGGGGGACCGGGCGTGGCCCGCCACGGGCTCGTGCTCTGCCACGGGTTCCCGGCCGGCCCCCGGGGCGCCGCCACCGCCGCCCAGACCTATCCCGAGCTGGCCGACCGGCTGGCGGCCGACGCCGGCTGGGTGGTCCTGGCCTTCAACCTGCGGGGCACCGGGGACTCCGAGGGCGACTTCTCCCTCGGCGGCTGGCTGGCCGACCTGCGCCACGCCATCGACCACCTCCTCGAGGCCCCCGACGTCGACCGGGTCTGGCTGGCCGGCTTCAGCACGGGGGGGTCCCTCGCCCTGTGCGCCGCCGGCGAGGACGAGCGGGTGGGGGGCGTGGCCTCGCTGGCCGCCCCCGCCGACTTCGACACCTGGGCCAGCGACCCCCGGCGCTTCCTCGAGCACGCCCGGAGGATCGGGGTCATCCGGAGCAACGCCTTCCCGGCCTCCGTGGACGCGTGGGCCCGTGAGCTGCGCGAGATCCGCCCCCTCGCCCTCGTCGGCAAGGTGCCGCCCCGGCCCGTGCTCCTGGTCCACGGCTCGAGCGACGAGGCGGTGTCCCTCATGGACTCGCGGGCCCTGGCCGATGCCGCCGACGGGGAGGTCGAGCTGCGGGTCCTCCCCGGAGCCGGCCACCGGCTGCGCCACGACCCCCGGGCCATCGCCGTGCTGCTGGGCTGGCTCGACCGCCAGCTCTAGCCGCCGCCCGCGGCGCCCCGTCACGGGAGCTCCGCCGCACCGCTGCACCTCGACACCTCGCCGTCGATGGCAGAGGCGAGGGCCCGGGCGTTGGCCTCCGGGTCGTCGGCCTCGGTCAGCCACCGCACCACCACGAAGCGGCGGGCCCCAGCCTGGACCAGGGCAGCGACCGTGCCGGGGGCCACGCCGCCGGTGACGAAGAAGGGGTGCGGGGCGTGGCGGGCGGCGTGGGCCACGTAGCCCAGGCCCGTCCCGGGCCGGCCAGGCTTGGTGGGCGTGGGGCTGACCGGGCCCACCGAGACGTAGTCGACCGGCTCCCCCGCCGTGCGCTCCAGCTCGGCCGGGGCGTGGGTGGACAGCCCGACGAGGGCGGACGGGCCCAGGATGCGCCGGGCCAGCGCCGCCGGGGCGTCCTCCTGGCCCACGTGCACGCCGTCGGCCCCCACCTCCAGGGCCAGGTCGGGCCGGTCGTTGAGGACGAACGGGACGCCGTGGTCCCGGCACACCTCGAGGGCGGCCGCGGCTCGGGCCAGGAGGGGCCGGGCCGGGAGCGTCTTGTCCCGCAGCTGCACGAGGTCGACCCCTCCCCGGATGCATGCGGCCAGGAAGGCGGCCAGGTCGGGCCGATCGGCGGTGCAGAGGTACAGCCGGCGCCGCCCCAGGTGCGCCCGGGGCGGGGAGGGTCGCCCCCCGTCAGCCACCGGCGACGGCCCGAACCAGCTCCAGCCGGTCGCCCTCGGCCAGCGTCGTGCTGGCCAGCTGCACCCGGGGCACGGGCTCGCCGTTGCGCTCGACCACCACCCACTTGCCGTCCAGCTCCAGCAGGTGCAACAGGTCGTCGACGCTCGCACCCTCGGCCACCTCCACGGGCGCGCCGTTGACCGCGACTGTCAGGTGCGCCGGCATCAGCGCCCCGCCTTGGCCGCCGCCTTCTTCTCCTGCTTGAAGCGGCGGACGCGGGCCAAGCTCTCGGCGTCGACGATGTCGGCCACCGACTGGTAGGTGCCGGGCCGGCCGTAGTCGCCGGCCGCCTCCTCCCAGCCCGGTGGCCGCACCCCGAGCTGCTTGCCCAACAGGGCCACGAAGATGCGGGCCTTCTGGTCGCCGAAGCCGGGCAGGGCCTTGACGTTGGCCAGCAGCTCGGCGCCGTCGCCGGCCGAGCGCCACACGCCGTCGGCCCGCCCGCCGTAGCGCTCGACCACGATGCGGCACAGCTCCTGGACCCGCTTGGCGTTGGAGGAGGGGAAGCGGTGCAGGGCCGGCGGCCGGGCGAAGAGCTCGGCCAGCTCCTCTGGGTCCATCCCGGCGATGTGGGCGGCGTCGAGGCGCCCGCCCAGGCGCTGCTGCAGGTCGTAGGGGCTCTTGAAGGCTCGCTCCAGGGGGATCTGCTGGTCCAGCACCATCCCGATCAGCAGGGCCAGCGGGTCGCGGCTCAACAGCTCGTCGGCGACGGGGTCCTGGGAGAGGCTGAGGCTGGGGGCTGGCATCGCGCCGATGATCTCACGCCGTGCGGGGGTCGGGAGCCTCCACGTCGATGCCGTAGCGGGAGATGGCGTCGGTGACCTCCTCGGCCTTGCCCTCGCCCACGTCGGCCAGCGCCTTCAGCACGGCGACCACCACATGGCCGGCGTCGACCTCGAAGTGGCGGCGCAGGGCGGCCCTGGTGTCGGAGCGGCCGTAGCCGTCTGTGCCCAGCGGCGTGAAGTGGCCGGGCACCCAGCGGGCGACCTGGTCGGGCACCATCTTCATGAAATCGGTGACGGCGACGAAGGGTCCCTCGGCGGCCGACAGCGCCTCGGTGACGAAGGGCGTTCGGGCAGCCTGGTCGGGGTGCAGGCGGTTCCACCGCTCCACGGACAGGGCGTCCTCCCGCAGCGCCTTATAGGACGTGGCGCTCCAGCACTCGGCGGCCACGTCGTGGTCCTGGGCCAGGAGGCGCTGGGCCTCGGCCGCCGCCCCGTAGGCGGCGCCCGAGAACAGGATGGTGGCCCGGCGGCGAGGCCCCTCCGGGGCGGCGGCGAAGCGGTACAGGCCCCGCACGATCCCTTCCTCGGCGCCATCCGGCATGGGCGGCATCTCGATGTTCTCGTTGTAGAGCGTCAGGTAGTAGAAGCGGTCCTCGGCCTGCTCGCCGTACATCGTGTGCAGGCCGTGGCGGACGACGGCGGCCACCTCGTAGGCGAAGGCCGGGTCGTAGGCCGACACGTTGGGCACGGTGGAGGCGAGCACCAGCGAGTGCCCGTCCTCGTGCTGGAGCCCTTCGCCGTTCAGCGTGGTCCGACCGGCGGTGGCGCCGAGGAGGAACCCGCGGCCCCGCACGTCGCCGAAGGCCCAGATGAGGTCGCCCGTCCGCTGGAAGCCGAACATGGAGTAGAAGATGTAGAAGGGGACCATGGGCTCGCCCCAGGTGGCGTAGGCGGTCCCCGCCGCCGTGAAGGAGGCCATGGAGCCGGCTTCGGTGATGCCCTCCTCGAGGATCTGGCCCGACTGCGACTCGGCGTAGGACAAGAGCAGCTTGGCGTCCACCGGCTCGTAGCGCTGGCCCAAGGCGGCGTAGATCTTGTACTCCTTGAACAGCGCGTCCATGCCGAAGGTGCGGGCCTCGTCCGGGATGATGGGGACGACGCGGGCGCCCACGCCCTTGTCGCGGAGCAGGTTGCGGATGAGGCGGGCGAAGCCCATGGTGGTGGAGACGGCCTGGCCGCCCGAGCCCGAGAAGAAGTCGGTGAAGGCCTTGTCCTCCACGGCCGGCAGTGGCCTCGGGCGGTCGACGCGCCGGGGCAGGTAGCCGTCGAGGGCGCGGCGCCGGCCCATCAGGTACTCGTACTCCGGCGAGCCCTCCGCCGGTCGGTAGTACGGCGGCATCTCCTCGTCGAGGGCCTCCTCGGGGATCTGGTCGTGGAGGTAGAGACGGTCGCGGAGCACCTTGAGCTGCGACTTGGTCATCTTCTTGATCTGGTGGGTGGCGTTGCGGGCCTCCACCTCGGGGCCCAGGGTCCAGCCCTTGATGGTCTTGGCCAGGATCACTGTCGGCGTTCCTTCGTGCTCGACGGCCGCCTTGTAGGCGGCATAGAGCTTGCGGTAGTCGTGCCCACCCCGGGGCAGCGTGCGCAGCTCGTCGTCGGAGAGGTGCTCCACCATCTTGCGCAGCCGCGGGTCGGGCCCGAAGAAGTGCTGGCGGATGTAGGCCCCGGACTCCACCGAGTACTTCTGGTACTCGCCGTCCACGGTGGTGTTCATCTTGTTCAGGAGCACGCCGTCGGTGTCCCGGGCCAGCAGCTCGTCCCACTTGGAGCCCCAGATGACCTTGATCACGTTCCACCCGGCGCCGCGGAACACGGCCTCGAGCTCCTGGATGATCTTGCCGTTGCCCCGTACCGGCCCGTCGAGGCGCTGCAGGTTGCAGTTCACCACGAAGATCAGGTTGTCCAGCTGCTCGCGCGCCCCGAGGGACAGCGCCCCGAGCGTCTCGGGCTCGTCGCACTCGCCGTCCCCCACGAAGCACCACACCTTCGAGCGGCTGGTGTCGGTGATGCGCCGGTTGTGCAGGTAGCGGTTGAACCGGGCCTGGTAGATGGCGTTGATGGGGCCCAGGCCCATGGAGACGGTGGGGAACTCCCAGAACTCGGGCATGAGCCGCGGGTGCGGGTACGACGAGAGCCCCTTGCCCCCGAGCTCCATGCGGAAGTGGTCGAGCTGGTCCTCGTCGAGGCGTCCCTCGAGGAAGGCCCGCGCGTAGATCCCGGGCGCGGCGTGGCCCTGGAAGTAGACCTGGTCGCCGGCGCCGTCGCCGTCCTTGCCCCGGAAGAAGTGGTTGAACCCGACCTCGTAGAGGCTGGCCGAGCTGGCGTAGGTGGCCAGGTGGCCGCCGATGCCTTCTGACAGCGTGTTGGCCCGGGTGACCATCACCGCCGCGTTCCACCGGATGTAGGCCCGGATGCGCCGCTCCACGTGCTCGTCGCCGGGGAACCAGGGCTCTTGGTCGGGGGGGATGGTGTTGACGTAGGGGCTGGAGACGGTGGCGGGGAAGCCCACCTGCTGCTCGCGAGCCCGCTCGAGGAGCTTCAGCAGCAGGAACTGCGCCCGAGGCTTGCCCCGGGCCTCGACGACGGCGTCGAAGGAGTCGACCCACTCGTCGGTCTCCTCCGGATCAATGTCCGGCAGCTGGTGGGCGAAGCCGTCGAAGATGACCGGGTCCATGGCTCCATGCTCGCGCCTCGGCCGACCGATCGCATTCCGAGGGCCCACCTGTCCGGCCCCTGACCGCCATCCGAGGTCGTGGCCGACGTTCGGTTGGCGTTGGCGCGGGCCGCCGCCTGAGCATGGGCCGACCTTTGTGCATCGTTACCGCTTCTGGCGGGGCCGTTGCACAA
>JALYHF010000164.1 GCA_030776745.1 Actinomycetota bacterium
TTACGCTAAGTGGGGGACTATCTACGGAAGGTCCCACAATAAAGTTGTCGCGTGACGGCCCGGGCAGTCGCGGTTCCCGTGGCTGAGGTCGCTCGGTAACCGGCGCACTGTTTTGGAGCCGGCGCCCCATAATGTGCGCTCATAAGACGGCCGAGCGGCTCAGCGACGACGCACTGGCATATCTAGGCGTAGCGAGAGCTCCGTGGACGGCGGCGTGGGCTCCCTCTGATGGTCCTGCCGCTCCGATCTTCAGCGAGGGGCGGTCAAGGGCGGCCGGAGGCCGGCGGAGCAGACCCTTGACGGCCCCGGGCATTCCGAGCGGATCATGGAGGAGAAGCTCGCCCGAGGCGAGCTTCTGGTTGCCGATCCGCCGGTCACCAGCCCAGCTCGATTCCCTGGTCGACCCCCCGGTCGAGGCTGCGGCCCATCGTCGGGAGGGGCGGCCGGGCGAGGACCTCGGCCAGGTGCACCGAGCGGTCCCATTCCTGGCCCTGGCAGGCGTCGAGAGGTCGCTCCCGCAGGCGCTCGGGCTCCACGCCCCACTCCTCCCGGTAGGACTCGATCCAGCTGGCTCGCTTGATCCAGGTGCGGGTGGCCTCCAGACCCCCGGTGGGAACGGCGCCGATCAAATCCACCACATGGTCGGGCTGGGTGATGGCGGCGGTGACCCCGAGTTCGTGGCGGCGGTTGGCCACCGCCTCGGCCAGATCATCCCGGTAGTTCAAGGTGTCGGCATGGGCGTCGAGCCAAGCCTGGCGGCGTAGTGCATGGTCGACGAGCTCGTCGTAGCAGGCCTCGGCCACTTCCAGCCTTCTTCGGTCCTCCCGGCCCCTCTGGGTGAGGTGGCCCGGTCGACAGGTGCTCCGGGCACGCTCCAGGGCCTCGGTCGCCCACCGCAGCTCCTTGGATCGATCGGGCGGCGTCTCCCTGGCCAGCTGGGCGTTCAAGTTGGCCAGCCGAGGGGCCAGGGTGGCCAGGGACTCGGAACGGGCGAAGGCCTCTCGAAGGGCTTGGAGGGCCGCCACCTCGGCGGCGCTGCGACTCATGGCCGCCAGCACCACCTCGGTCTCGCTGCGGGCCGGACCTGCCGGCTGGTGCTCAGTCTCGGCGTCGTCGCACACGGCCAGGGCCACGTTGGAGGTCCGTCCCCGGGTCATGCCCACGTAGAGCCCCTCGGCGGTGGTGGCCTCGTCAACCAGCAGGATGGACTTATCGACGGTGAGCCCCTGGGCCTTGTGAATGGTCACCGCGTAGGCCAGGGCAACGTCGTCTCGGACGTACTCGCTCGGCAGCACCACCCGTCCCCTCCCGGCCATGTCCTCGACCAGCAGGCCTTCGTCGGCTTGGCGGGCCAGGACCTGCCAGCGGTCCCCGTTGCGCACCCAGCCCCCGCCGGAGGTGACCAGGCGCCGGTCGTTGCGACAGGTGACGATCTCGTCGCCCACGCCCACGACCTGTTCACCGGCGACCACGCCCTCGGCCTCCACTTCGCCGGCGGCCACTCGGGCCGCGCGGGCCCGGGCTGCCAGCTCATCCACGGTGGCGTGGTCGGCGGCACAGACCACCACCGAATCGCCTCGCGCCCGGGTCAGTTCCCAGCGCACGAAAGCTTCTTCGACCATGACCTCTCGGTCGCCGCCCACCACCCGTCCGTGCTGGAGATAGTCGCCGATCACGGTCTTGTCACCATCACGAAGTCGCAGACTGGCCTCGCGTTCCCACAGGGCGTGGAACCGCCGCACCCCGGTGAGCTCGGCGGCGTCGATCTCCGCCGCCAGCAGGCGGAACAGTCCACCGGCCTCCACCGCTCCCAGCTGGCGGTGATCACCCACCAGCACCACCTTGGCCTGGGCCTCGGTGGCCAGGGCCACCACCCGGGCCAGGTCGAGGCTCGAGGCCATGGCCGCCTCGTCGATCACCACCACCTCGTCCCGGCCCAGTCGCCACCGTCCCTCGCGACCGCCGGGGCGGTCGTGTTCGAAGAGGAACTTGGCGATTGTTTCCGAGGCGATGCCGGCCTCGGCCTGCAGGACGCCGGCGGCCGCGGCGGAGACGGCCAGTCCACGCACGGCGAAGCCGCGGTCGCACCAGGCCTCGGCAGCCGCGCCCATGGTCCGGGACTTGCCCGCTCCAGCGGGTCCGATGAGACAGGCGATGGCTTCACCGTCGAGGGTGAGACGGCGCACGGCCTCGGCCTGGTCGGCGTCCAGCCCGTGCAGGGCGATGGCCACCTCGCTGTCCTGCGGTTGGGCCATGGCCCGCTGCGCTTCCCGCCCGGCCACCGCCGCCTCCAGCACCTCCTGTTCCCGGGCCAGCGTGGCCAGGGTGGAGAACCGCGGAGCACCGTGAGCTTCATAGACCGAGAGGCCGTCCCGGCGGCACAGGTCGGAAGGCGCCTCGGGAGCGGGGGCGGCCAGGCGAACCACCGTTGGGTGGGAGAGCACCTCGTCGGCCACCTGCTCGACCCAGTGTCGCGCCTCGCCGGCGCCTCCCAGACCGGCGGGAGCCCGGCGGACCACCTGCTGGACTACGTGGCGCCGGCTCCAGGTGGACGAGGAGCGGCCCAACTCGGCCAGGCACTCGGTCACCACAGCCCCCTGGTAGGCCAACCCTGCATCCATCTGGTGCTCGGGACCACGACGGTCGAGGACCTCGGCCAGCCACTGCTCGGGGACGAAGCCGGCGTCGCTGGCGTCGGCCAGCCAGCGGTCGTGCAGTCCCTGGTCGGAAGCTTCCGGATGGGCCTTGGACAGCCTGGTCTCCAGGGTGGCCCTCTCGTAGGCTCGCCGACGCTCCTCGGCGGTGAGGCTGCGCCCGAGGACGGCCTCGGACTCGGCGATACGGGCCTTGGCCAGCCCCTCCAGGGCCTGGCGGCGCTTGGAGTAGTGGGTTAGCAGACCTTCGGGGACGCCGATGATGTCGGCCTGGCCGTTTCGATCCACCGGTCCCCACACCACGCCCAGGCGGGCCTCGCTCTCAGCCCGCAGGGCGGCCTGGTAGATCACACCGCCGGGCTTGAGCTCTCGGTGTAGGGCCCGGGAGTCTAGTGCTCGCCACACCCGGTCCTCGCAGCGCACCCGTCCGGAAACCAGGACGTGGGTATGCAGCTGAGGATCGCCGGCCCGGGAGGTGCGGTGCACAAAGGCCGCGCCCAGCAGCCCTTCGGTGTCGACCTGGCGGATGCCGGCCTTGCCCTTACGGGAGAACGCTGCATGTTCCTCCAGGTACTCCAGCGCCGTGGCCACAGCGGCGTCGTGGCACTCCCGGGCGACCATGCCCACCTCACCACCACCGATGGCCCACAGAACCGACAGGGACTTGGGCGCCGAGAAGGTCAGGTCCCAACCTCGGACCTGATCGGCACCGTCACGGACCTTGTAGGCGGCGCCGAGGGCCTCGCCGGTGTCGGGATGCAGCGCCTCGAACAGCCGGGCGAGCTGTTGGCCTGACACGTCACCGTCAAGGCCGGCGGCAGCGGCGCCCCGGCCCACCCAGTGGCCGGCGGCTTCGCCCCGACCGGCGTAGTAGTCCTCCA
>JALYHF010000165.1 GCA_030776745.1 Actinomycetota bacterium
GGGCCGGGCCCACCGGGCCGAGGCGGCACGACGGGTGGCGGCGGCGGCGGGGGGGCTGGGCCTCGAGCAGCTAACGGACCGGGTGCCCCCCACGCTGTCCCACGCCGAGCGGGTGCGCCTGGCGGTGGGCCGGGCCGTGGCGTCCGAGCCCAAGCTGGTGCTCCTGGACGAGCCGGCCGCCGGCCTCGACACCGATCAGCGAGCGGCGCTGGCCGGGCGCATCCGCCAGCTGGCCCAGCGCGGGCTCGCCGTCGTGCTCGTCGATCACGACATGGGATTCGTGTTCGAGCTCTGCGACCAGGTCTGGGCCCTCGATCTCGGTCGGGTCATCGCCCACGGCTCTCCGTCCGCCGTCCGGGCCGACGCCGACGTGGTGGCCGCCTACCTCGGCCCTGATCGCTCCGCTCCTGGCCGGGCCGCTCCTGGCCGGGCGGCGCCGACGAGCGAACCGGGGGAGCCCCGGGCGGCGGAGCCCCGTGTCGCCGCGCCCGATCCTGCGCTCCGAGAGCAGGGGCCCCCCGGGGGCTCCTCGCTGGCCCTCCAGGTCCAGCACCTCTCCGCCGGGTACGGAGGCGTCCCCGTGGTGCGCGACGTCAGCCTGTGCGTGGGCGCCGGTGAGGTGGTCGCCCTGCTCGGCCCCAACGGCGCCGGCAAGACGACCACCCTCCGGGCCTTCTCCGGGCTGCTGCCGGTCCTGGGCGGAAGCGTGGCGGTCCTGGGAGCGCCGGCCAGAGGACGAGCCGACCGCCTGGCCCGACGGGGCCTGGCCCACGTGCCCCAGGACCGCGCCCTCTCGCCGGGCCTCTCGGTCCGCGACCACCTGCGGATGGCGACGCGGGGACGCCGCAGCGCCGCCGAGGAGGTCCTCCAGGAGTTCCCCGCCCTCGTGGCCCTGCTGGACCGCCCGGCTGGCCGGCTCTCCGGTGGCGAGCAGCACATGCTGGCCCTGGCCCGGGCCCTCGTAGCCCCCCACCGGCTGCTGGTGGTCGACGAGGTGAGCCTGGGGCTCGCACCCCGGCTGGTCGAGCGGCTGTTGGCCACACTCCGCCGCGTGGCCTCCGAGGAACAGGCCGGGGTGCTGGTGGTCGAGCAGCACGTGGGCCTGGCGCTGGCCGTGGCCGACCGGGCCTATGTGATGCACGGGGGCCGAGTGGTGCTGGAGGGCCCGGCGCCGGCCCTGGCCGGCGACCCGGCCTTACTGGCATCCAGCTACCTCGGTGCCGGCCGACCCGGACCGGAGCCGGCCTGAGGAGGTGGGCCCGGGGCGAGTCCGCGTCGGGGCGGTTCGGCCGCCGTATTGTTCGGGCATCTCCCGCCCCGGCCCCGGCACCGCCTCCCTCCTCGCGACGGTGATCGTCGCCGTGGTGGTGGCCGTGGTGGTCCCGGCCCGGGTGGCCGGGGCCCAAACGGCCGTGGCCGCGGCCTGGGTGGTGGTCGACGCTGACGCCGGCCGGGTGATCGAGAGCGTCAACGGCCGCACGCCCCTGCCGCCGGCCAGCCTCACCAAGGTGATCACCGCCCTCACCGTCGTCCGGGCCCTTCCCCCCTCGGCCACCGTCCCCGTCAGCGGCCGAGCCGCCGCCATGCCACCGAGCAAGGTCGGCATGAAGGCGGGCCAGCAGTGGCGTCTGGACGACGCCATGCACGCCTTGCTCCTCTCGTCGGCCAACGACGCCGCCATGGCCCTGGCCGAGCGCGTGTCGGGGAGCGCCGAGGCGTTCTCGGCCGCCCAGCGCGCCACCGCAGCACAACTCGGCATGCGCGACAGCCCCGTGCTGCACGACCCGGCCGGGTTGGACGGCCCCCACGGCCTGGGCGGCGGCAACCTCGTCAGCGCCGAGGACCTCGCCATCGCTGCTCGGGCCGCTCTGGCGGAGCCCCGCATCGCGCCGCTCCTCTCGACGCGGGAGTACCGGTTCACCGCTCCCGACGGACGGCCGCGACGCCTCGTGAACCACAACCGGCTGCTGTGGTCCTACCCCGGCGCCAACGGGGTCAAGACCGGCTACACCAGGCGGGCGGGCCACTGTCTGAGCGCAGCGGCCAGACGTGACGGGCGAGCCGTGCTCGCCGTGGTCCTGCAAGCCCAGGACGTCTACCCGACGACGGCGGCGTTGCTCGACGCCGGCTTCGCCGCACCGCCCCCGGCCCCGGCGGCCGGGCAGGCTTCGGGCCGACGGTCGGCGGCATTGCCGCTCCCGGCGCCATTGCCGGCGCCACCGTCGGTGCCGCTCCCCACCCTTCCCCCGCTTCTTCCGGGGGCCATGGCCGGCCTCCCGTCCGGAGGACGGCTGTCGGCGGCGACCGCCGTGCTGGCCCTCGGCGGCGTGGCGACCGGAAGTGGAAGGGCCCTGCGCCGCCGTCACCGGCCCGCTCCGGCGTCTTCCGGTGCGCATCAGTGAGGGGGAGGCGGTCGTGCCCTCAGGGGTTCTGGAGCAGGGCCCGCAATCTCGCACCCAGCCACGGCCGGCGGCCCCACGCCAGCAACTGACCCCGCAAGATCGCCGGCCACTGGCTCTTGCGGCCCCAGGCCACGAGCAGGAAGGTGGCCGGGTCCACCGAGAGGTGACAGTCGGCCGGCCCCGGGGGCGAGGGCTCGACTGACAGGTCGCCGTGGTCGAAGCGCAGGAACGCCCGTCCTCCGCCGCGGAGGCGCACGTCCAGGCCCGCCCGCAGCTCGCCCGCTTCGTCCTGATCGACCAGGGCGCGGCCCAGGCCATCCATGGCCGGGAACAGGAAGCCGCACAGCACGAGCGCGGCGTGGGAGCGCTCGATGGGCCACGGCACGCCGTTGGCGACGGCGATGTCGTGGCCGTGAACGATCAACTCGTTGAGCACGTGACAGGTGAGGTTGGTGAGCGTGAGCTCGACGCCGTCGACCAACCACACCCGACGTTCCTCGGCTCGGCCCGCTCGGACCACGCCGAGGAAGTCCACCACGCTGGCGTCCATCCGGTCGGCTACCGCGGCCAGGCTGCGCTCCGCTTCGCCTCGCACCAAGGCGCCGGTGAGCAGGGGCAGCTGGCCGATGTCCTCGAGCAAGGGACCGCCCCCCTTGGCCATGGCGGTCACGCCGTCCACCGCATGCGACAGGTGTACGGCGACGTCAGTGAGGTCCCACTCGCCCAACGCCGGCGCGCTCGGGCGGGTGGCCGAGCGCAGCAAGGAGGTCAACCGGGCCGACGAGGAGGCCACGGCAGCCTGCGCCGCCGCCGGGTCGACCTGTCCGATCGCCACCACGCCAACCGACGCTACGCCATGGTGCGGCCCCTCAGGCACCTCCGGAG
>JALYHF010000166.1 GCA_030776745.1 Actinomycetota bacterium
TCGTTTGGGCGGGCATAGACCGCCGCCCCCTCCGCCGAGACCCGTGTCTCGTGGACGTCGAAGGCGACGATCGGCAGGCCGAAGGCCATGTACTCCATCGTCTTTATAGCTGTGGCGGCATCGGTCCGAGGGTTCTTCGGGTCCGGTTGCAGTCCGACGTCTGCGGTAGCCAGGTAATCGAACACTCGGGCTTGATCGAGCCAGCCGGTAAAGGTCACGAACTCACCGATACCGAGGTCGTTCGCCAGGGCCCGCATCTGCGACAACTCCTCGCCGTCACCTATGAAGGCGAAGTGGCAATCGTGGCGGCTCTGGGGTCCCACGAGCAGATGGATGGCTCGCAGAGCCAAGTCGACGCCGTCGTCGACAGCACCCATGACGCCCACCCAGCAGCAGAGAAAGCGCCGGTTTCTCTTTAGTTTCGGTTGGGGATGTGCGGAACGCACCGCGCTGAGTTCGGGGCCGTTACGTACCACTGTGACGAAGTTGGGCCTCTTCTTCCCGCGGGTGATCGCCACGTGGCGGAGGGACTCGTTGGTGGAGATGACATGGTCGGCGCATCGGATCGTGGCCCGTTCGCACAGCTTCAACGCGCTCATGGTCATGCCTCGGTCGCGGCCGAAACGAATGGCGTAAAGCTCGGGCGCGAGGTCATGGTGGTCAAAGATGAAGGGTTTGCCGAGAAGCTTGAAGGGCGCGGCCAAGGCGAAGTAGGTGTCGGGTGGGTTGCACGCCTGAATGACGTCGAAGCCCTCGCCGGCTAGCGTCTTCAGTGTAAGAGCCAAGCTGGCCAACCATGAGTATGAGAACTCGTAGGCAAAGCCCAGACGGGTTGTGCTGGAAGACGGAGACCGGTACTGGCGGAGCTTGACCTGTGCCAAAGCCCCTTCCAGCCGGGCACCCGATCCCTTCGGGCAGACGACCGAGACGCCATAGCCCGCTTTGAGGAGAGCGAGGCACTCTCGGCGGACCCGCGCGTCCCGCTCGAGCGGAAGGTTCTCCAAGATGATGAGCACCCGGCGCTGTCGGCTCATAGTCAGCGCACCTCGGTGCTGGCGGGTTGGCCACAGGCGCAAAAGAAACCGCCCGGACCTCCACCCCTTCACGGCTGAAACTGCCGTACAACCACCTTGTGCTTGCCTGCTGGGCTGCGTTCGATCGGCTCAGAGGTGGTGATCCTCACGTGAAGCCCGTCACCGCAGCGCTCGCCAAAGTAGGAGCGGACCAGTTCCGCCTGTGACCGATCGAACCCGGCGGCTACGTCCATGCGGACGGTCAGGTGGGTTGGATCCTCTTGCACGACCTGCCACCGGCGCACGGCCGGCGTCTGCTTGAAGACGTGACCGAAGGCTACGGCCGACAGCTGTACGCCACCAGGAAGGTAGACACGGTCACCCTGGCGGCCGGCGATCTTCTCGAGCGTCGTACCAGGTTGTCCGCACGGGCACGGCCCCTCTCCGGCCACCGCCCGGTCGCCGACCCGGTAACGCAGAAAGGGGAGCACCCGGGCGTGGAGGTTGGTGACTACCACGTCGCCCTCCACTCCGGGAGGGCAGGGACGGTTCCCCTCCACCACCTCCACCAGAGAAAGGCTGTCAGCTACGTGGAACCGTCCACGCCGGCACGACTGGGCGAGGACACCTCCGTCGTTGCAGCCGTACTCGTCGAAAACGGGAGCACCGAAAGCCTCTTCGATCCGATGTCGCCAGGCCGGTTCGAGCATCTCGGAGGTGCTGACAATTGCCCTCGGTGGACGAACTTGAAGACCCGCAGCGATTACGGCGTCGGCCATAGCCGCCAGCGTTCCCGCGTAGCCGTACCACAGAGCCCCTCGTAGCTTCCCAGCTTGGCGGGCACGCTCGAGGCTCGCGACCGGATCGACCTCCACACCGGCGGCAGCCACGAGCCGGCGCTCGAGCTGGCCTCGCAGTTGCGCCTTCCACGAGGTCCCACCTGGTACGAGCGACGGAGGCGAGCCCAAGACGACCATCCGCTCGCCGTAGCGGCTGCCGATGCGCTCACGAAAGTGAAGCGCCGCTCCATACATGTGGGCCCAGGCCTGCTTGTCCAGCACGTAACACCACGGGTCGCCGGTGGTGCCTCCGGTGGCTTTGGCCAGATAGGGCATCCGTTCCCAACCGTCGGACAGAAACCGTTGGGTGTCGTCACGCAACTGATCCTTGTCGACGATGGGAAGCTCATGAAGGGGGATGGAACGAGGGTCGGGATCAGCACCAACGATCCCACGATAGAACGGGACGTGGGCGGCGGCATGCCTCAAGACCGCTCCCAACTGCCCACGTTGCCAGTCACGTCGACGATCGGGGAACCAGGCGTAGAAGTCTCTTAGCCACTGGGCCGTCGACAGGTAGCGGGCACCGACCAGCGGTTCGATGACAAGCGTCGTCGCCAAGCCCAGGACGTGCATATAGAGGGGGCCCCGAGGAGGAGCAGCGTGCTGATCGCTCACGATGGGCTTGCCCGCTTTCGACCAGGTCTGCTTTGCAGCAGCTTTCCGAGCTCAGGTGAACGATATGCCCGTTGAGTGGCGACGAAAGTACCAGCTCCGATGATGCCGGCGACGACCATGGCGATAAGGTCCTCCCACGGGTTGTTCAAGAAGTCGGGCAGCTGATTGGTAACCGCATAGGCGGGGACGACCATAAGACCTGAGGCCGTTAGCGAGCGCAGAAATGGCCGACTCAACCTCTCGGCTCCTCGTTCCTGACCATGAAGGAGGCATCGGCCGAGGAGCCAGGCGCTGGTCAGGTTGCTGGCCGATATCGCCAGTCCGAGTAGGACGAGCAGCACCACCCCGTCAGCGAGATGGAAGGCCACGATCGCTCCACTGAGGGTGAGGAAGGTCCTCACGGCCATGGACCGAAAGGGCCCACCGGCGTCGGCCCGAGCGTAGGAGGCGTGCGTGGCCATCACGAAGCCTGCCTCTCCGAGGACCCCAGGTGCGAGCGCAGCGAGCG
>JALYHF010000167.1 GCA_030776745.1 Actinomycetota bacterium
CGATCCGGACGTCTTCTCGAACCTCGATGTTCATCACACCACCTGACGCATGCCGGGCGTTCCGCCGACCGCCGCTCCGGCTCCTGACGTCACCCTTCTTTCCCGGTCCCCACCGGCCCTAACCGGCGGAGAGTCCTGTGCGCTTGCGTGTATCGTCTTCCTTGTGACCATTGTCACAAGCAGCGGAAGCGGGCGGGGCTGCTGACCGCACCCGCCCCGTGCTCCGACCGTTCTTGCTGCAGGACGCGTGGCGGGCCAAGGTGAGCTCGTGAGAAGCGCTCTCCACAGTCACCTTGGGGCGTGATGGTGTCTCCCTCCCGGGCCAGCGAAGAGGCCATGCCGCCGATCTCGTTCATCGGCTCGTTCGAGTCGACCTACCAGCCCGCCCACGACGTCGACGTGGCGGAGACCACGGCTCACATCGACCGCTTCGAGCAGGACCTCGACCTGTTGCAGTCCTGCGGCATCACCCGCCTTCGCTACCCCGTGCGGTGGCACCGGATCGAGGCTTCGCCTGGGGACTTCGACTGGCGGGCCACCGATCGGACTCTCGTCCGCCTCCGTGAGCGAGGCCTGCGCCCCATCCTCGACCTGGTCCACCACACCAGCTATCCGAGGTGGCTCATCGGCGGGTTCGGCGACGAGCGGTTCCCGGCCGGCTACCTGCGCTACGCCGAGGCCGTGGCCCGCCGCTACCCGTGGATCGAGGAGTACACGCTGTTCAACGAGCCGTTCTCGACGCTGTGGTTGTGCGGCAACGAGGCGATCTGGCCTCCCTACCACCGGGGCGTCGAGAACTTTCTGGCCCTGGTGCGCAACGTCCTTCCCGCCGTGGCCACCGCCAGCCGCCTGTACGCCGATCTGCTCCCGGGGGCCCAGCACGTCTACGTGGACACCTGCGAGCGTCACACCTCCGCCGGTGACGGAGGGGCCGACATCACCATGTTGGCCAACGACCGTCGGTTCTTCTTGACCGACCTCTTCCTCGGGCGCCACCTCGACCGCCGTCGTCCTTTCCTGGCCAAGGTCGTCGAGGCCGGCTTCGAGGATCTGCTCTCCATGGCACCCGGGCGCATCGATGTGCTCGGTCTCGACTACTACGCGCACTGCCAGTGGGAGTTCAGCGCCCCCGACGCCGGGATCGTGCCCTCGCCGAAGCCGTCGAGCCTGCGAGAGCTGATCGTCGAGTACTGGGAGCGCTATCGCCTGCCGTGCATCCTCGGCGAGACCAACATCCGCGGCCCCGGATCCGATCGGGCCACCTGGCTCAAGTACACGTTGGAGCAATGCGAGCAGGCGCGGGACGCGGGTGTCCAGCTCCAGGGCTACTGCTGGTTCCCCTTCATCGACTCCGCCGACTGGGATTCGCTGCTCTACCGCTGCGACGGGAGCATCGATCCGGTCGGGGTCTACTCGCTCGACGGCAACCTCGACCGCCAGCCCACGTCGATGTCCGAGTCGTTCCGGCTGGCCGCGTCGGGCGTGCCGGCCACCGCTCTGCCCGCCTACGAGCTGCAGGAACCGGTCGCCACCTGGCTCGGCGGCTTCCGCCCGGAGATGTCGCACTGGCGATGGCGACCGCCGCCCCCCCACGAGGTCCTTCCTCCTGACACGCCGAGCGACGTACGGATCGAGCTCAAGATCGTCGAGCCCCCGACCTCGACGGACGGACGCCACACCTGGTGACCCTGTCCAACGCAGCTGCCAGCCGCGTGCCGACTCGGAAGGTCGGCAGCACGGCGGTGAGCGCGATCGGACTGGGCGCCATGCCGCTCTCGGTCGAGGGCCGACCCGACGAGAGACAGGCGATCCGCACGATCCACGCCGCCCTCGATGCCGGAGCGACCCTCATCGACACCGCCGACGCCTACTGCATCGGCGGTCTCGAGACGGGCCACAACGAGCGACTGGTCGCCCAGTCGGTCCGCTCGTGGAGCGGTGACCGAGACAGCATCGTCGTCGCCACCAAGGGCGGGCACCACCGTTCTCGGGACGGTGCATGGCTGGTCGATGGACGCCCCGAGCACCTCCGTCGGGCGTGCGAGGCCAGCCTCGCAGCGCTCGGGGTCGACACCATCACGCTGTACCAGCACCACCGCCCAGACCCCACCGTCGCCTACGAGGATTCGATCGGCGCCCTGCGGGATCTGCAGGACGAGGGCAAGGTGCGTTTCGTGGGCATCGGCAACGCCAGCGTCGCCCAGATCCACCAAGCCATGAGCATCGTGGAGGTGGCCAGCGTCCAGAACGAGTTCTCGCCCGCTTTCCGCACCTCGACGCCGGAGATCGAGCTGTGTGCCCGACACGGGATCGCCTTTCTGGCCTGGGGCCCTCTCGGCGGGATGGGTGCGGCAGGGGCGCTCGGACACCGCCACCCGGCCTTCGAGCAGGTGGCGCGGTCCCGGGGCGTCACGCCCCAGCAGGTGTGTCTGGCATGGGAGTTGGCCCGTGCGCCGGTGGTCATCCCCATCCCGGGGTCACGCAGGCCCGAGACCATCCTCGACAGCTTGGCCGCGGTGGAACTCCACTTGGACGAGGACGAGCTGGCGTTGCTCGACGCCGATGAGCGGCCGAGCTCCTCGCCGTCGCCGCCAGACCGAGCGCCTCGTCTCGCTGGGCCTGCCGGGGCTCATCCCTCTTCGAGCAAGAAGTCCAAGGCATAGTCCTGAACGACCGGCTCCAGCTCGTCCACGAGCGTGCAGCGGCCAAGATGTGCTTTCACTCCACTCGGCAGGCTCTCGTAGTAGTCACGCGTCATCGTCAGCTCGTGGTCGGCAAACGTCTCGTACTGCGCCCCCATGACCCCCAGGATCATCACCGGCCTAGGACGAGATGACGTGTTGGGAGTGCCGCGATGTATCGCCAGACCGGTTCGTATCGAGACATCGCCGCGCTTGGGCATGCGGCTCTCGAGCCGGCCGTCGTACCGGTCGTACATGGCCGGAGGAACCCGCATTCCCTTCTCGAAGTCGGCGCTGTCGTCGAAGTGCGTGCCTGGTGCGATCTCCAGGGGGCCCATCTCGGGCGTCACGTCGACACAGGTGGCGTTGATGGCAAGCGAGCTCAATCGGCCAGTGAGCTTCGTCTCCTCCGGTGTCGGAAAATCGCGGTGCAACGGCTGTCGAACCGCCCCCGGCAGTGCGACATCGAACCCGAGCTCGACGTACTGGTAGTCCTCTCCCAGGACGCCGCGGCACACCGCATCGACGAGCGGATTGGTGACCAGATCCCGGAAACCACCCACGCGCTGCGGGTGAACAGCCAGGTAGTAGCGCTTTGCCTCCCGCCCGGGGCCTCGAGGAACACGACCTCTTCCTGGGCCATCCGTCGACTCGAGATCCCGTCTCTCGGCTTCGGCATAGAGCACCTCGAAGTCCGCCAGCATCTGATCGGCCCACTGAGTGGAGAATGCGCCCTTGAGGGCGATGATTCCATCCCGGTAGATGGCTTCAGTCCAGGGCTCCACGGGTGTCTTCGAGGCCATCGGGATCCTTGACTGGTGGGTCGCTGTCCGCTCCGAGGGTACCCCGTCAACGATCAATTTCGAGGACGACCTTGACGTCGTCCGGGTGCCGCCGCAGCGCCCGCTCCCAGTGCTCCAGTGGCTCGCGGCGCGTGACGAGAGCGGCGAGCCACTCCGGGTCAGCCCCTCCGAGGGCCCGGGCTGCTGTCTCCCAGTGCCGGCGGTTGGCGTTGACGGTGCCGAAGATCACGTCGTTCTCCAGCACCAGGGTGCGGCCGAGCTGGCCAGGGTCGACGGCGATCTCCCGCCCGCCCGAGGACACCCCGGTGAGGCAGACGACACCACCAGGAGCGGAGTGCGCCATCACCTCCAGGACCACGGAGGCTGCTCCCGTGCACTCGAGCACGATGTCAGAGGCGGTGGCGACCTCGGCCACGCCCCCGGCGTGGTACGCGGCCCCGAGGCGGGCCACCAGTCCGGGCTTGGGGCCCGTCGTGGCCCGGTCGAGCACGTGGACCTCGAGGCCGCGCTGGCGGGCGAGCAACGCGCCCAGGAGACCGATGGGCCCCGCCCCGGTGACCAGCACGCGGCTCGGGTGCCAAGAGGCGCGTCGGCCGATGCGCTCGATGTGCTCCCACGCCTTGGCCACCACGCTGGCCGGCTCGAGCAGCATCCCCACCTGCTCCAATCGGGGGTCGACCCTGACGGCGAAGGCCGCCTCCACCCGCCAGCGCTCCGAGGCGAAGCCCGGGCGAGCCTTGATGCCACGCTCGGTGTAGAGGCCGTTGCGGCACATGTCCCATTCACCTGCGGCGCAGGCGGCACAGGGGACGGGATCGGGGCGGCGCACGATGCCCGCCACCAGGTCGCCCGGCTCGAACCCGCTGGCTGGCGGGGCCTCGCGCACGCGCCCGAGCGACTCGTGACCGAGGATGAGGCGGGCCTGGCCCGGCGGTGCCTGGCCGTAGTGGCCGGCGACGATCTCGGCGTCGGTGCCGCACAGGCCCACGGCCAAGCCATCCACGAGGATCTCCCCCTCTTGCCGCGGTGGCTCGTCGACCTCGTCCAGGCGGGCCGACCCCGGCTGCCCCGGCGCCACGGTGAGGGCGCGCATCGTCACGTGGACCTCCGGTCCTGCATGGGCCCTCCGCTGCGGGAGAGGTTGCGGGCGGTGTTGACCAGGGCGACGTGGGAGAAGGCCTGGGGGAAGTTGCCGACCATGCGACCCGCCGCCGGGTCGTACTCCTCGGCCAGCAGCCCCACGTCGCTGCGCAGGGAGATGAGCCTCTCGAACAGGGCCCGGGCCTCGGCGCCACGGCCGAGAAGGGCGAGGTTGTCGGCCAGCCAGAAGCTGCAAGCGAGGAAGGCACCCTCGCGGCCCGGCAGGCCGTCGACCGGCTCGTCCCCGCCCGTCGGGTAGCGCATCACGAACCCGTCGTGGCACAGCTCGCGCTCGATGGCCTCGACGGTGCCCCGCACTCGTTCGTCGCCGGGGGGCAGGAAGCCGACCAGGGCCATCAACAGCAGGCTGGCGTCGAGCTCCTTGGAGCCGTAGTACTGGGTGAAGGAACCCCGCTCGACGTCGTAGCCCTTCTGGCAGACCTCGTCATGGATCGTCTGGCGGCACCGTCGCCAGCGGTCGACCGGCCCTTCGAGGCGGAAGCGCTCGACGGCCTTGACCCCGCGGTCCATCGCCACCCAGGCCATCACCTTGGAGTGGGTGAAGTGACGCCGCGGGCCCCGCACCTCCCAGATGCCCTCGTCGGGCTCTCGCCACCCGGACTCCAAGAACTCGAGCAGCGCTCGCTGGAGGTCCCACGCCGGCATGGAGGGCTCGATGCCGGCTCGGCGGGCCTGGTGCATGGCGTCCATGACCTCTCCGTAGACGTCGAGCTGGAGCTGGCGGCTGGCGGCGTTGCCGATGCGCACTGGTGCCGACTCCTCGTAGCCCGGGAGCCAATCGAGCTCGTACTCGGGAAGGCGGCGCTCCCCCGCCGGCCCGTACATGATCTGGAGGGCCGTGGGTTGTCCTGCCACTGCCCGCAACAGCCAGTCCCGCCACGCCCGGGCCTCGTCCTCGTAGCCGGCGATCATGAGGGCGTAGAGCGTAAAGGTGGCGTCTCGCAGCCAGCAGAACCGGTAGTCCCAGTTGCGCACGCCGCCGAGCTGCTCGGGCAACGAGGTGGTGGCCGCGGCCACGATCCCGCCGGTGGGCGCATAGGTGAGGGCCTTCAAGGTGAGCAACGAGCGTCGGACGACGTCCTCCCAGCCGAAGTCGACGTGGCACCGGCCGGCCCACTCCCGCCACCACGCCGCCGTGTCCCGCTGGGCCACCAGCGCGTCGATGGGTGGTGGTGGAGCCTCGTGGGAGGGGTGCCAGGTGAGCACGAACGGCACCTGTTGGCCGGCGGCCACGCTGAACTCGGCCACCGTGGTGAGCCCCATCCCTTTGGTCTCCACGGGCGTCCGGAGCTCGAGCGCGTCGGGCCCGGCCACGAACGAGAGCGAGCCGTCCAGACGGCGGACCCACGGGACGATCGAGCCGTAGTCGAGCCGCACCACCAGCTCCATGCGCATCGGCACCCGCCCGCGCACCCCCTGCACCACCCGCACCACGTCGGGCTGGACGTGGCGGGGCGGCATGCAGTCGACGACGCGCACGACGCCGGCGGCCGTCTCCATCTCGGTCTCGAGGACCAACGTGTCCGGGAGGTAGCGGCGGGAGACGTGGGCGGCGCCTCCGGCGGGCTCCAGCAGCCAGCGCCCGTGATGGTGGTCCCCCAGGAGGGCGGCGAAGCAGGCCGCCGAGTCGAAGCGGGGCAGGCACAGCCAGTCGATGGAGCCGTCGCGGCCGACCAGGGCGGCGGTCTGGGTGTCGCCGATGAGCCCGTAGTCCTCGATCCGCTGCGTCATGGTCTCGCTCCCCTCAGCGAGGGGCTGCCTCTGTTTCCTGCCCGAGCCCTACGGCCGCAGCCCCTGGTCGGGCGCTCCCGGCCGCCAGCAGGTCGAGAGCGGACTGGCGGACCTCCTCGAGCGGCACATCGGCCACGAAGGAAGCGGTGTGGGTGCAGGAACCGGTGATGCAGTTCGTGCCGCACGTGGGGCAGTCGAGGCGCCAGGACACGGCGGGCCGATGGCGGCTTCGAGTCACGGGGCCGGCGTTGATCAGGTTCCCGCACCAGAAGATGCCCACCGTCGCCGCACCCACCGCGCCTCCCAGGTGCAGTGGTCCCGAATCGTTCGACACGACCACGGCGCAGCACGCGAGGAGCCCGGCCAGGCCACCGGTGGAGAGCGCTCCTGCCAGACCGGTCGCCTTCGCCTCCATCCGGCGCACCACGTCGTCGACGAGGTCGGCCTCCTGATCCGTTCCGGTCACGACGACCTGCGCCCCAGCGAGCGCCAGCGCGTCACCCACGGCGGCGAACCGTTCCGGGGGCCATCGTCGACGGCTGTCGGTCGCACCTGGATGAAGCGCGGCCAGGAGGGCGTCGCCGTCGACGACCTCGCCGGCTTCGGCGAGGTCGGCTTCCCGGAGGAGCAGTCGAGGCTCGTGCCCGACCGGCGACGCACCGGCGCGGGCCACCACCTCGAGCAGGCGGAACACCTCCGACTGGTAGTAGACGTAGGGCACCGAACGGTCGAGGGGCTCGGCGTCTGGCGTGGCCAGCCCAACCGTCACCCGTGCTCCCAGTCGGCGAACGAAGGAGTTGGAGTAGCGGCCGCCTCCGTGCAGCTGGAAAGCGAGGTCGAACCGCTCCTGCTGCATCGCCTCGAAGAACCGGTCCAGCTCCTCCTGATCGTCGACCCCTCCCGGTTCGGCCCAGATGCCCTCGCAGCGGGGGACGACGACGGTGCGGTCGACGGCCGGGATTCGGCCCACCGCGAACTCGGCGTGCCAGGAGCGAGCGAGCAGGACGATCTCCGCAGCCGGGTAGGCCGCTCGCAGGGCGCCGAGAGCCGGAAGAGCGAAGAGGAGATCACCGAGCGCGTTGGCCCGGAGCACGGCGATCTTGTCGACGTCGGGGACGAGGGAACCATCGGGAGGGATGGTGACATGGAACCCGGTCGACGCTTCGCTCACCGGCATGCGCGCCGAGATCCCTGCCCGATCACCTGTCGGAAGAGCTCCACCAGCCGGTCGGCGTGGAAGTCGAACGTGAACTCCTCCCGTTGCCCCCACACGCTCTCGCGCAGCCGCTCCATCGCGTGGCGGTCCCGGAGCTGGTCGCCCAGGTCCTCCAACTCACGGAAGACCAAGCCCAGGTCGCGGTCTGCCGCCAGGGCCTGGGTGGCGACGATGGCGCCGGGGTTGTCGCGCTGCAGCAGTGGGACGCCGGCCACCACCAGCGTGGCCAGGCGGGCCGGGTAGTTGAGGTCGTCCCAATTGGAGCGGCTGATCTCGCCGCGGTTCTCGCTCTCGAAGAAGTGGAGCCATCCGGCGTCGTACTGGGAGAACTCGCGCACCCACTGGGCCTGGTCGACCTGGGCATGGAGGTGAAGGTGCCGGGGGGCCAGTCCGCGGGTCCGGTCGATCCACTCGCGCCACTGGCCGTGCGTGAAGCCTCCGTAGAAGTGCAGGTGAATGCCCTCGGCGGCCAGCTTGGCGACATCCGGGGGGTGCAGGCCGATGGGACGGCCGGGGACGACCGTGTGCAGCTCGCCGTCGAGCTCGGAGAGCAGCGGAGAGCGCTCGGGCGCGAGCCAGTCCCGCTTGGGCAGGTCGCCGTCTACCACCAACGACGGCGATCCGCTCGTCAGCCGCGGTGCCACGGATGCGAACCAGTCGCGCATCTCGGGACTGGAGTACACCTGGCCGTCGCAGCGCTCGTACAGCTCGAGGAGCTGTGGCCACGTCCCCTTCTCGAGGCAGATGAAGGGGCCTTCCTTGAAGTGCCAGACGAAGGGTGTCCCAGGGGTGGTGGACAGGACGTGGTGAGCGAACGGCACGGCTTGCCAGTTGAGCAAGGCGTAGATGACGTCGGGTTCGACCTCGGCAATGGCCTGTTGCCAGCCGTCGCGCGGCAGGTCCTGCACGTGGCCGAAGGGGACCGGGCCCACCGTGTTGTACCAGTACGGGTCCTCCGTCCACAGCCCGTAGAGGCGGTGGCCCCGCTCCTCGAAGGCAAGGATGCGCTCGGGGTTGTACGCCAGCTCCCCGACCAGGAGGATCTTTAGACCGTCGCGGGCCGGAGGAGTGTCCGCGCGCTCCCGGAACCGTCGGTAGTGCTCCACCTCGTCGATCCGGTTCCCGACCGAGGAGTGGAAGCGGATGGGCTCGGAGATCCGGAACCGGGTCCGGTACGGGTTGATCCCACCCTCCGGCTCCTGGAGCAGCTTGTGGCGCTGGCCAGGGTGGTCGACCCACTCGCAGGACACCCGTCCCGTACCGACGGCCGGCGACGACGAGATCAGCTTGCGCCAGAACATCCGGTCGAGGTCGTCGGTGACCAGCTCGTCTCGTTCGAGCCACCGCGCCGCGGTCAGACGGTGCATCACCTGCACGAGCTGCAGGGGGCGGCCCGGGACCGCCCCGGGGCTGGTCCGGTTGTAGTGGTGGCGGACCCCGGAGTAGGCGAGGGTGGCATCCGCGACCTCGTCGAGGCAGGTCGCCAGGGCGACGAGGTGCTCGGCGTAGTAGACGTCGTCGGAGGGGAGATAGGCGACGAGACCGGCCCGGGCACGGTCCAGCCCGTGGTTCAGCGCCGCGCCCAGTCCCCCGTTGCGGGCCAGCCGCTCGTAGCGGACGCGGTTGTCCTCCAGGTACCCCTTGACCACCTCGGACGTGTCGTCGGGCGACCCGTCGTCGACGACCACCAGCTCCCAGTCGTCGAGCTCCTGGGCCAGCAGGCTCTCGATGGCTCGGGGGATGAACCGCGCCTGATCGAAGGACGGCATGAGCACCGAGACGCGAGGAGACCACCCCGCTGCCAAGGAGCCGTCGGTCGCCACGGCGTCAGCTCAGCTTGCCGATCGCCTCACTGACCTCGTGGGAGAGTTGAAGTCGTCGAACGAGTTCGCGGGCATGGCCATGGTCTACCCCGAGATCGCCGCGATCATCCCGGCCCACGGCCTCGGACGAGTGCGGGGTCGCCCGGCCCGGCGCCGCAGGCGGGTAGTGTGCCGAGCAGCACTCGACGACGCGAACGCTCGCGCGCGGGAGGAGACCAGGGAGATGGACCACCGGCGGCCGAGCGGCACACGTCCTCTGGCGACGAGCGGTGCCGACGTCTCCTCGTCCTGGCGCGACGTGCGTCGCGTGCTCGCCGTCCGGCTCGACAACCTCGGCGACATCGTCATGCTGGGGCCCGCGCTGCGGGCGATCCGCGGCAGCCTCCCTGACGCCCACCTCACCCTGATGGCCTCTCCGGGCGGGAGCGCGGCCGTCCCGCTGCTCCCCTGGCTCGACGCCGTCATGGTCGAGCGGGTGGTGTGGCAGGACGCCACGGCCCGGCTCGGCCTCGACCCCGAGCGTGAGCTCGCCCTCGTGCGCCGCATCGCCGAGGAGCAGTTCGACGCCGCGCTGGTGTTCACCAGCTTCTCCCAATCGCCTTGGCCGCCCGCCTACGCCTGCTACCTGGCGGGCGTGCCACTTCGGGCTGGACAGGCCGGGGACTTCGGGGGGAGCCTGCTCACCGACGTCGTGGCGCCGCTCGCCCAGGATTCGCACCAGGTCGACCGCAACCTGCACCTCGTGGAAGCACTCGGTTTCCCCCTGGCCGACCGCGACCTCGAGATCGAGGTACCCGCAGAAGCCAGGGATCGCGCCGCCCTGATGCTGGAGCAGGTGGGAGTCGGCCTCGACGAGCCGTTCGTCGCGCTGGCCCCCGGCGCCAGTTGCCCAGCTCGTCGCTATCCGGCGGAACGGTTCTCGGCCGTCGCTGCCTCGCTGGCCGACACGGGATTGGCGGTGGTCGTCCTCGGGGGCGCCGCCGAAGCCGGGCTGGCCGCGCCGATCCTCGAAGCCAATGCCGACCGGGCCGTCTTCTCGCTGGTCGGGCGGACCGGAGTGCCCGAGCTCGCCGGCGTCCTCGGTCGCGCCGCCCTCGTCCTCGCCAACGACTCGGGCTCGATGCACCTGGCCGACGCCCAGCAGCGGCCGATGGTCATCCTCTTCTCCGGGACCGATCTGGAGTCGCAGTGGCGACCGCGGCGGTCGCCCGCCCGCCTCCTGCGCCGGGAGACGACCTGCTCCCCCTGTTACCGCTTCACCTGCCCGTACGACCTCGCCTGCCTCGACATCCCGTCCGAGGAGGTCGTCGAGCACGTCCTCGAGCTCCTCGGAGAGAACCGGGTGACGAGCGCTGCGAGCCCACCGGGAGGGATGTGCGTCCGCTCCGGGTCCTGACCTGGCATGTGCACGGGAGCTACCTCTGGTACCTCTCCCACGTCCCCCATGACTTCTTCCTGCCCGTGAAGCCGGGGCGCCCCGAGGGCTACGGGGGCCGGGGCACCAGCTTCGCGTGGCCTGCCAACGTGCACGAGGTGCCGGCCGAGGAGGTTCGGCGACTCCCGTTCGACTGCGTGTTGACCCAGTCCCACCGCAACTGGGCGCAGGACAGGGAGGACATCCTCTCGCCCGCCCAGCGCGCCCTTCCCGCCATCCATCTCGAGCACGACCCGCCCCGGAAGTCTCCCACCGACACGCGCCACCCGGTCGACGACGCGTCGGTGCTGCTCGTGCACGTCACCCACTTCAACGAGCTCATGTGGGACAGTGGCCGGACCCCCACCCGAGTCATCGAGCACGGCGTCGTCGTCCCCGAAGGCGTGCGGTACACCGGGGAGATCGAGCGGGGTGTGGTGGTCGTGAACGGACTGCGCCGGCGCGGCCGCCGACTGGGGGCCGACCTGTTCGAGCGAGCACGCCGCCACGTGCCCCTCGACCTGGTGGGGATGTTCGCCGAGGAGGCGGGCGGTCTTGGTGAAGTGCCGCCGCCTCAACTCCCCGCCTTCGTCTCGCGCTACCGCTTCTTCTTCCACCCCATCCGCTACACCAGTCTCGGCCTGGCCGCCTGCGAGGCCATGATGGTCGGCCTCCCGGTCGTGGCCCTTGCCACCACCGAGATGTCGACGGTGGTGCAGAACGGCGTCTCCGGCTGGGTGGACACGAGCGTCGACCGGCTGGTCGATCGAATGGGGGAGCTGCTCGCCGACCCCGGCCAGGCCCGCCTGCTCGGTGAGGGAGCTCGCAGGACCGCATGCGAGCGCTTCTCCATCGATCGCTTCACCCGGGACTGGGACGAAGCCCTCAGGCACGTGACCGGCCAGTCGAAGGCGGCGGTAGGGGCAGGCGCGTCGTCGTGACGACGGCCCTGCCTCGGCTGCTGGAGCGCTTCTCGGCGCTGTCGGTCGTCGTGGTCGGCGACCCCGTGCTCGACGTGTACCTGGAGGGGGCGGCCGAGCGGCTGTGCCGGGAGGCGCCCGTGCCGGTGGTGCGGCTGGGCGCCCGGGTGCACCTCGCCGGCGGGGCTGCCAACACCGCCGTGAACGTCAGTGAGCTCGGCGCCACGGTGCGGCTGGTCTCGGTGACGGGCGCCGACCGTGAGGGCGAGCTGCTGCGCTCCGCTCTCGAGGCGAGCGGGGTGCAGACGCATTGCCTGATGACGCACGAGCGTCGCCGGACCCTTTCGCTGTACCGCCTCTTCAGCGGTTCTCAGCTGCTGGTCCGATACGACGACGGCAGCAGCGACCCGCTCGACCCCGAGGCGGAGAGCCAACTGATCCAGCGCCTCGACTCCGTCCTGCCGGGAGCCGACGCGGTGATCGTCTCGGACTACGGCTACGGGGTCGTCACCCCGCGGGTGGTCGAGGCCCTGGCCGAGCACCAACAGCGCAACCCATCGGTCCTGGTCGTCGACTCGAAGCACCCGGCCGGGTTCCGTCACCTCCGGCCCACGGCGGTGAAGCCGAACTGGAGTGAGGCGCTGCAGATCCTCGGAAGCGGCGAGCTCGACGGGGTGTCCGAGCGAGCGGACGGCATCGCGACCCAGGGAGAGCGCATCCTGGAGCTGACCGGAGCCCAGATCGCGGCCGTCACGCTCGACTCGGAAGGGTCCATCGTCTTCGAGCGCGGACGCCCGCCTCACCGGACCTACCCCCAGCTGAGGCCCAGCGCGGGGGCGACGGGAGCAGGAGACACGTTCGTGAGCGCGCTCACCCTGGCCCTCGCCGCCGGAGCCCACACCCCGGCAGCGGCCGAGCTGGCATCGGCGGCCGCCGCCATCGTCGTGGGCCGGGAGCGGACCGCCGTGTGCAGCGCGGCAGACCTCCGTGCCCATCTCCTGGGGAAGGACAAGTACCTGTGCGACCTGGACCCGCTGGCGGCCAGCGTCGATCTCCACCGGAAGCAGGGCCGGCGTGTCCTGTTCACCAACGGCTGCTTCGACATCCTCCATCGCGGGCACATCACCTACCTGAACCGGGCCAAGACGCTCGGTGACGTGCTCATCGTCGGGCTGAACGACGACGACAGCGTGCGCCGCCTGAAGGGCCCGCTCCGGCCCATCAACTCGCTGGACGACCGGGCCCAGGTCCTCGCCGCCCTCAGCTGCGTCGACTACATCGTGCCCTTCTCGGGAGACAGCCCCACCGAGGCCATCCAGGCCGTCCGCCCCGACGTGTACGTGAAGGGCGGCGACTACACCTACGAGGCGTTGCCGGAGGCGCCGCTCGTGGAGGAGCTGGGCGGGACCGTCCGGATCCTGCCGTTCATGGAGGACCGCTCCACCAGCGGGATCATCGACCGCATACGGGAGGCGACGGCAGGGGCGGAGCTGACGGGAGGGTGAGCACCGTCGACGTGCTCGTTCCCACCTACCGGCGACCGGCCGCACTGGCCGCCACCCTCGCCACGGTGGCGAGCCAGGACGTCGAAGGCCTCAGGGTCGTGGTGTCCGATCAGAGCGAGGAGCCGGAAGCAGGGGTGGCAGGCGAGGCGCGAGCGGTCCTCCGCCTGCTGGCCGCTCGCGGCCACGCCGTCGAGCTCCACCGACACCTCCCCCGCCGCGGCCTGGCCGAGCAGCGCCAGTTCCTGCTCTCCCGGGCGCGAGCCCCCTTCGCCCTCTTCCTGGACGACGACGTGCTGCTCGATCCGGACCTCCTGGCTCGAATGCTGGCCGCCATCCGGGCCGAGGGGTGCGGGTTCGTCGGCTCCGCGGTGATCGGGTTGAGCTTCGCCGACGACGTGCGCCCCGGGGAGCAGGACATCGAGTTCTGGGAGGGACCCGTCGTCCCCGAGGAGGTTCGCCCGGGCGATCCGTCGTGGGGCCGCCACCGGCTGCACAACGCCGCCAACCTGTGGCACGTCCAGCGGCGCCTGGGGATCACCGCCGACCGCCAGCGCCTCTACAAGGTCGCGTGGGTCGGCGGTTGCGTCCTGTACGACGTCGAGAAGCTCCGGTCCGTGGGGGGGTACTCGTTCTGGACCGAGCTCCCCACCGATCACTGCGGGGAGGACGTCCTTGCCCAGCTGCGCGTGATGGCCCGCTTCGGTGGGTGCGCCCTCATCCCGTCGGGGGCGTTCCACCAGGAGCTGGCCACGACGGTTCCCGTCCGGGATGCGGACGCTCCGCTCCTCCTCGGCTGAGACAGCCCGGTACCGGCAGATGGCGCGACGGAGGAAGCCCCCTCGTCGCGGTACACCGGACGTGGGCAGGCCGCCCAGGAAGCGTACCGAGCACTCGTCGGCTGGTTCGACCGCCACCTGTCGTAGTGGTGCGGCCCCGGCTACCGCGCCGTCTCGTCCAACGGTCGGGGCTGGCTCTGGCGGCCCTGTTCGTGGCGGCGCAGCTCGTTCCCTACGGCTGGCAGAAACCGAACCCCCCCGTCACCGCCGACGCTCCATGGCCCGCCGGTCCCGGGGGGCGACTGGCGCGCCGCGCCTGCTACGACTGCCACAGCAACGAGACCGACTGGCCCGCCTACTCCGAGCGCGAGCTGAACCTCTCGACCTGGGACCGGGACGACGATGAGGCGGACGACGCCGCCGAATCGGTGGTCGAGGGGAGCATGCCGCCAGCCCGCTTCACGCTCGCCCACCCTGGGCGCGCCTGTCCGAGGAGGAGAAGCGGCAGCTGGTCGCGGCGCTGGAGGCCATGGAGGAGGCCGAGGAAGGCGACGAGGGCGGAGGGGACGAGACCGCCGTGGCCGCGCCGGCCGGAGGCAGCCACCCGAGGCCAGTCATCATGAGCCCGTACGGCTCGGGCGGGGGGTGTTCGAGCGGTGGCTGCTGGGGTTCCCTATCGCCGCTGGAGTCGCCATCGTCGTGCTCGGCGCATCGGTGCGCCGCCGCCGGGCGAGACCACGTGGTCACGCTCCGCCCGTTCCCGGCCAGTCCGCTTGGTGAGGTCGAGAGCCCTCCCGCCGGCGCTCATCGTCCCGTCCTCCCCTCCTGGTCCCCTGCGCCACTCGCCAGCGCTCCTGGCGCAACATCGTCCTCGGTGCGTCGGGCCGGCGGCCACAGCTTCCAGGCAGCGAATGCCACCACCACGCCCACGAGCCCCCCGACCAAGACATCGCTCGGGTAGTGCCCGCGGCTGCGGACCACCGACCAGTGAGCGGCCATGGTGAGCCCCGTGAGTGGGATGAACACGGCTGGGATCTCCTGGGCCACGCCGAGAGAGAATGCGAGATCGGTGGCGGTGTGGCCGGAGGGAAACGAGGAGGTGACGGGCCCGGGGCGGCCCTCCCCAGCGCCGGGTGGCCGGCTCCTTCCCGCCAGTGGCTTGATGGCCAGGTTGGCCACGAGCGCCGCCGCCCCGAAACACACGCTTCCCCTCAGCGCCGCCCGTTTGCCCCTCGCCCCGCCTCCCACGGCCAGTGCGGCGGCAAGCGCCAACCAGACCGGCGGCTCCTGCACTACATCGCCCAGCCGCCCGAACCACGTCGCGCCCCGTCGCCTCCGGCGGGGGAGAACCGAGATGGCGGCCTCCTCCGCCATCTGCCAGCGTCGCATCCGTCTCTGCAGTGCTCGCCCCCCGGCCATGGGTCGAGCGTGCCCCCGTGTCACGTCCTGAGCATCACCTTTCCTGCGTTGTCGTCCTTGTTATCGAACGTCTCGTAGGCCTCGGCGCCCGCTCGGGCAGCCGACGATCCCTGATGGCGAACGTCGGGTCGAAGTCACCACGCTCGATGAATCCAGCGTGGGACTCGGAAGCGGCATGCTTGGCTCTACCTCCCCTACGGCTCAGGGCAACGCGAAGACGAAGAGAGCATCTCCCCGGGGCACCCCAAGCGCCCCGGGCGCGAACCCCTTGACCCAGCCGCCCCACCCGACGGGGACGGCGATGTACTGCTTGCCCTTGATGCTGTAGGTCGTCGGGCTGCTGTGGTGGCCGCTTCCGGTCTGGTGCTGCCACAGCAACT
>JALYHF010000168.1 GCA_030776745.1 Actinomycetota bacterium
CGGTAGCCCCGGTGGCTTCGGCGGGCGGCCCGGCGGCCCCGGAGGCCGAGGAGGGCGCCCGCCCCGTCGGCGAGGGGGCCGCCGGAGGCGCCCGCTCGAGGAGCTGGAACCGTTCGACCCGAGCAAGGGCTACGCCCCGTCCAACGCCCCGGTGCCCGAAGGTGACATCCTCGTCGAGCGGGGCTCGACCGCCCAGGACCTCGGCCCCAAGCTCAACCGTTCGGCGGGCGACGTGGTGCGCTTCTTGTTCCTGCAGGGCGACATGGTCACCGCCACCCAGCCGCTCTCCGACACCGCCATCGAGCTGTTCGCCCAGGAGCTGGGCGCGTCGATCCGCCTCGTCAATCCCGGCGAGGAGAAGGAGGCCGCCCTCCAGCGCAAGTACTTCGACGACGACGACGAGGTGGAGGACGACGACGACCTGCGGCCCCGGCCGCCGGTGATCACGGTGATGGGCCACGTCGACCACGGCAAGACCCTCCTGCTGGACCGCATCCGCCAGAGCAACGTGGTGGCGGGCGAGGCCGGCGGGATCACCCAGCACATCGGCGCGTACCAGGCGGAGAAGGACGGCCGGCTGCTCACCTTCATCGACACGCCCGGTCACGAGGCCTTCACCGCCATGCGGGCAAGGGGCGCCCAGGTGACCGACATCGTCGTGCTGGTGGTGGCGGCCGACGACGGAGTGATGCCCCAGACCATCGAGGCGCTCAACCACGCCAAGGCGGCCGACGTGCCCATCGTGGTGGCCGTCAACAAGATCGACCGGCCCGACGCCGACCCCAACCGGGTGATGCAGCAGCTCTCCGAGCAGGGGCTCGTCCCCGAGGCGTGGGGCGGCGACACCATCATGGTCGAGGTGTCCGCCCTTCAGGACCTCGGCATCGACGACCTCCTCGAGCAACTGCTCGTCGTGGCCGAGCTCGAGGAGCTCACCGCCAACCCCGAGGCCAAGGGCCGCGGCGCGGTGCTGGAGGCCAACCTCGACGTGGGCCGGGGCCCGGTGGCCACCGTGATCGTGGAGAACGGGACGCTTCGGGTGGGCGACCCCATCGTGGCCGGTGCCGCGTGGGGCCGGGTACGGGCCCTCATCGACGACCGGGGCGACAACATCAAGGAGGCGCCGCCCTCCACGCCCGTGCAGGTCCTGGGGTTCTCGGACGTTCCCACCGCCGGCGACGAGTTCCGCGTGACCGCCACCGACAAGGTGGCCCGCGACATCGCCGAGCAGCGGGAGCAGCGGTACCGCTCCGCCGACCTGCGCAAGACGCCGTCGGTGGCCGGCACCGGCGCCAAGCTGGAGGACATCTTCGAGCAGATCCAGCGGGGCGAGACGGCCACGCTGAACGTGATCCTCAAGGCCGACGTGCAGGGGTCGCTCGAAGCGGTGACGGAGAGCCTGCGCAAGCTCGAGCGCGACGAGGTCAAGCTCAGCTTCGTGCACCGGGCGGTGGGCGGGATCACCGAGAACGACGTGCAGCTGGCGGCGGCGTCGAACGCCACCATCATCGGCTTCAACGTGCGCCCGGACCGCAAGGCTCGCACGCTGGCCGAGGCCGAGAACGTCGAGATCCGCACCTACGAGATCATCTACAAGCTCATCGAGGACATCCAGTCGGCCATGGTCGGCATGTTGGCCGCCGTGTACGAGGAGGTCGTCACGGGCGACGCCGAGGTCCGCGAGGTCTTCAGCGTGCCTCGGGTGGGCCGGGTGGCGGGCTGCTACGTCCGCAACGGGGTCATCACCCGCGGCTCGAAGGTGCGCTTCCTGCGCGAGGGCGTCGTCATCTGGAACGGGACGATCACCTCGCTCAAGCGCTTCAAGGACGACGTGCGCGAGGTGCAGCAGGGTTTCGAGTGCGGCATCGGACTCTCGGACTTCCAGGACCTGCGAGCCGGCGACGTGATCGAGACCTACGAGGAACGGGAGATCCCACGCACCTGAGGGCGCCGGCCGGGCTGGGGCCCGTCCGGGGAGAACGGCACGGGGGTGGGGCTGAGGCATGCACGTGGCGCACCTCCGGGTGGACCTGCACATCCCGACCAGCCACTCGCTGAAGGAGAAGCGGGCCGTGGTCAAGCCCATCCTCGAAGGCGCCCGGCGCCGCTTCCAGGTGGCGGCGGCGGAGGTGGAGTTCCAGGGAAAGTGGCAGCGCACGACGCTGGGCTTTGCCGCCGTGGGCGCCGAGTCGGACCACCTCACCACCGTGCTGCAGCGAGTCGAGCGATTCGTCTGGTCCTTCCCCGAGGTGGAGGTGCTGAGCTCGGACCTGGGCTTCGCGCCGGCCTGGGACGATGCCTGAGCGCCCCTCAGGCCGGCGGTACCCTCGAATGGCGAGGGTCAACGAGCTGGTCCGGGAGGTCGTGGCCGACGAGCTCGAACGCCTCGGCGACGACGATCGGCTGGCCCTGCTGACCGTCACCCACGTCGAGGTCACCGCCGACCTGCGCCACGCCACCGTCCTGCTGAGCTCGCTTCCGAAGGGAGCCGACGAGGCTCTGACCGAGCACCGTGGTCGTCTCCAGGCCGCCCTCGGCCGCCAGGTCCGGCTCAAGCGCACGCCCCAGCTTTCCTTCCGGGCCGATCCTGCGATAGAGACCGGCCAGAAGATCGAGGAGTTGTTGCGGCGACTGGACGAGCGGACGGGGGACCACGATGCCGGCCAGTGAGCTGGACCGGGCCGCTTCGGTGCTCACCGGGGCGAGGAGCGTGGCCCTGGCCTGCCACCAGCTGCCCGACGGCGATGCCCTGGGCTCCATGCTGGCCCTTCACCACCTGTGCCGCCAGCGTGGGACGCCTTCGGTGGCGTCGTGGCCGGAGCCGTTCGTGGTGGGTCCCCACTACCGGTTCCTCCCCGGCCTGGACGGGGTGACGCCTCCGGTGGACTTTCCGGCCCGGCCGGAGGTGATGGTCACCTTCGACTGCGGCTCGCTGGCCCGGCTGGGGGACCTGGCGGCCGCCGCCGGCACCGCCCGGGAGCTCATCGTGCTGGACCATCACGTGAGCAACGACCGCTACGGATCCATCAACGTGGTCGATCCGGACGCCGCCGCCACCGCCGTCGTCGTCCGCCGGCTGGCGGCACGGATGGGATGGCCGTTGACCCGGGACGCCGCCCTGTGCCTCTACACCGGCGTCGTCACCGACACGGGACGGTTCCAGCACTCCAACACCACCCCGGAGGTCTTCGGCCTGGCCCAGGAGCTGGCGTCGTTCGACCTGCCCATCGCCGCCATGACGCGCCAGCTCTTCGAGGAGCACTCCTTCGCCTACCTCCAGCTGGTGGCGGCCTGCCTGGCCCGGGCCGAGCTGGACCGGGAGCTGCGCTTCGTGGCCACCTGGGTCACGGCCGACGACCTGGCCCGCCACGGCGTGGCCCTCGAGGAGAGCGAGGGCCTGATCGACCTGGTCCGGCGGGCGGCCGAGGCCGACGTGTCCTGCGTGTTGAAGGAGACGCCCGAGGGGACACGAGTGTCGTTGCGGGCCGTGTCCGGCACCGACGTGGGCGCCATCGCCGTCCACTTCGGCGGCGGCGGCCATCGCGCCGCGGCGGGGTTCACCGCCCCGGGCCCCGTCGCCGAGGTCCTCACCGCGGTGCGCCGGGCGCTCCGGGCCCAGCGCCAAGTCCTGCCTCGTGGCGCCCCGGGGGCCGGGAGCGCCGGCGCGGCGTGATCCACGGCCTGGCCGTCGTGGACAAGGCGCCAGGGTGGACGTCCCACGACGTGGTGGCCAGGTGCCGCCGCCTCTTCGGCCAGAAGCGGGTCGGCCACGCCGGGACCCTGGACCCCGATGCCACTGGCGTGCTGCTGGTTGGCCTCGGAGGGGTGACGCGGCTGCTGCGCTTCCTCACCCTCCTGCCCAAGTCGTACACCTGCGAAGTGGTCCTCGGCGTGGCGACCACCACGCTCGACGCCGCCGGCGAGGTCACCGGGACGTGGGACATGGCGGGCGTGGAGCTCGAGGAGGTCCGCGCCGCTTCCCGTCATCTCGTGGGGCGCATCGACCAGGTGCCGCCGATGGTGTCGGCCGTGAAGGTGGGCGGGCGGCGCCTCCACGAGCTGGCCCGCCGTGGGATCGACGTCGAGCGGGCGGCCCGCAGCGTGGTGGTCCACCGCCTCGACGTGGAACCCACCGGCCGCCCGGGCATCTTTCGCATGGAGGTCGACTGCGCCTCCGGGACCTACGTCCGGGTGCTCGGTGCCGACCTCGGCCGGGCGCTGGGAGGCGGGGCCCACGTGCGCGCCCTCCGCCGCATCGCCACCGGCAGCTTCTCCGTGGCCGACGCCACGCCGGTCGAGGCGCTGTCGGCCGAGGCCGTGCTGTCGCCGGCGCAGGCCCTGCGGGACTACTCCTCCGTCACGGCAGGGCCCGAGGTGGCGCCCCTGGTCGCCCACGGCGCTGTGCTGGAGAGAGGCGCCCTCGGCGTGAGCGGGTCGGGACCGTGGCCGGTGCTCGACGCCGAGGGCGACCTGCTGGCCGTCTACGAGCACCACGACGAGTCACGGGTGAAGCCAGCCGTGGTGCTGCCGCCCGCCTAGGGGCCTTCTGGTCAGCGGAACGGCGCCAGGCGCCGCTGGCCAGTGACGAGAATGGCGGCGTCTAGCCTCGCCCGGCGTGGAGGTCATCTCCGACCCCGCCGCCTGCCCGAGCGCCGAAGGGGGCGCGGTGGTCACCATCGGGGCCTACGACGGCGTGCACCTGGGGCATCGGGCGCTCATCGCCCGCGTGCGAGCGATGGCCGGGGACCTCCAGTGCTCGGCCGCCCTGGTCACCTTCGACCGCCATCCCGCCACGGTCGTGCGCCCCGAATCCGCACCGAAGCTCCTGACCGACCTCGAGCAGAAGCTGGAGCTGTTGGGGGAGACGGGCCTGGACTACGCCGTCGTGGTGCGCTTCGACGAGGAGCGGTCCAAGGAGTCGGCCGAGGACTTCGTGCGCGAGGTCCTGGTCGGGTGCCTGCGGGCCCGCGCCGTGGTGGTCGGCCACGACTTCCACTTCGGGCATCGCCGGCGGGGCAACGTCCTGCTGCTCCAGGAGATGGGAGCCGAGCTCGGGTTCGACGTGCTCGGCATCAGCCTGGTCGCCGACGAGCACGGCCGTCGGCCGATCTCGTCCACTCGCATCCGGGAGCTGCTGCAGTCCGGTGACGTGGCCGGTGCGGTCGAGCTGCTCGGGCGCCAACACGAGGTGCGGGGCACGGTGGAGCGGGGCGACGGCCGTGGTGGGCGTGAGCTGGGCTGTCCCACGGCCAACGTGGCCGTCCCCGCCGAGATCCTCCTCCCTGCCGACGGCATCTATGCCGGCTGGTACGAGCGGCCCGACGGCCAGGTTCACGCCGCCGCCATCTCCGTTGGCCGCAGGCCCACCTTCTACGACGCCGCCTCTAGCACTCCTGTGCTGGAGGCTCACCTCCTCGACTTCGACGGCGACCTGTACGGGGAGCCGGCCAAGGTGCGCTTCGCCGCCCGCCTGCGCGACGAGGAGCGCTTCGAGTCGGTGGGCGACCTCGTCGAGGCGATGGCCATGGACGTGAAGGCGGCCCGGGAGGTGCTCGGCTGACCCGGGGGCGCTGGCCCTCCGCCCGGGCGGCCGCTCACTCCTCCGGCCCCGGGGAGCGGCGGAGGCGCTTGACCTGTTGTCGGCGTGCCTTGTCCTGGAGTCGCCGCCGCCGCGCCGCCCCCGTGGGAGCGGTGGGCCGCCGCTCCGGCCGCACCCGCAGCCCCTCGGCCAGGCGGGACCTCAGCCGGTCCAGGGCCAGTTGGCGGTTGCGGGACTGCGAGCGCTCGTCCGAGGCCACCACCCGGACGACCGGCCCGAGCCTCTCGAGGAGGCGGGCCCGCTGGCGAGGGCCGAGCGAGGGGGACCGGGCCACGTCGAAGCTCAGCTCCACCCGGGTGTGGGCCGTGTTGGCGTGCTGGCCGCCCGGGCCTCCGCTGGCGCTGAAGCGCCAGGTGAGCTCGGCCAGCGGGATGCGGCACGTCCGGCTCACCCGCAGCTCGTCGGGCACGACCGCCGACCCTACCTGCCGGGCCGGGCCGGCCCGCTCTCGACCGGGCGGAGTCGCTGGTGGACGAGCCTCCCTGCTACCCTCACCGGAGGCGCCCCGGCGAGAGCCGGTGCGCGTCCAAGCTGGAACGAGGTCCCCGCTGCATGCCTGACAAGCCCGCCACCATCGCCCGCCATCGGCTCCACGACACCGACACGGGGTCTCCCGAGGTCCAGATCGCCATCCTCACGGAGCGCATCAACCACCTCACCGGACACCTCAAGGTGCACAAGGGCGACCATCACACCCGGCGAGGGCTCATGAAGCTGATCGGGCGTCGGCGGCGCCTGCTCGACTACGTGAAGGCGAACGACGTCGAGCGGTATCGGGGCATCATCGCCGGTCTCGGCCTCCGTCGCTGACCTCGGGACGCGAGGCGGCGCGGCCGCTCGTTTCCGAAGAAGGCGGCTTCGGCCGCGGCACACCCGAACCTGGTGGCGCAGGAGTCAGCTGCCAGTGGCGGTCTCCTCGGCGCACAGCCGGGTGGGCCACCACTGGGAACTGGCCCCGCCGCCGCCTCATGAGGCCCGCCGGGTGGCGGGCCTCCGAGAGCCCGCCACCGGCGGGCTGAAAGGAGTGCGAGATGGCTGAGGCCGTTTCTGTCTCCGGTCCCGTCAGCGGGACGGAGAAGACCCTGTCCTTCGAGAGCGGAAAGCTGGCTCCGCAGGCCGACGGCGCCGTGGTCGCCCGCATCGGCAACACCGTCGTGCTGGTCACGGCGACGGCGGCCAAGACCGTGCGGGAGGGCGTCGACTTCTTCCCCCTCACCGTCGACGTCGAGGAACGGATGTACGCGGCGGGAAAGATCCCCGGTTCGTTCTTCCGGCGGGAGGGGAGGGCATCGGACCAGGCCATCTTGACCTGCCGCCTGATCGACCGTCCGCTCCGCCCGAGCTTCCCGGAAGGGTTCCGCAACGAGGTGCACGTGGTGGCCACCATCATGGGCGCCGACCAGGAGAACCCCCACGACGTGGTCTCCATCAACGCCGCCTCGGCGGCGCTGATGGTCTCGGGCATCCCCTTCGACGGTCCCGTCGGCTCCGTCCGTCTGGCCTACACCACGGCCGGCGGGTGGCTCCCGCATCCCACGTACCAGGAGGGCGACGCCTCGACCTTCGAGCTGGTCGTGGCCGGCCGGGCCCTCGACGACGGCGATGTCGCCATCATGATGGTGGAGGCCGGCGGCACCGAGGACGCCTGGCGGTACTACGAGGACGGTGCCCCCAAGGTCACCGAGGAGGTCATCGCCGACGGCTTGGAGGCGGCCAAGACCTGGATCAAGGAGTCCATCGAGCTGCAGCGCCAGCTGGTCGAGAAGGTCGGCGCCCAGGAGCCGATCCCGTTCGAGACCCGAGGCGACTACGGCGAGGACGTGTGGGCCCGGGTGAGCGAGCTGGGCACGGAGCCCATCTCCATCGCCAGCGCCATCGCCGCCAAGGCCGAGCGCAACGCCGCCCTGGCCGACGTCGAGGCCCAGGTGAGCGGCCTGATCGCGGCCGAGGGCTACGAGGGACGCGAGAAGGAGGTCAAGGCCGCCGTGCGGGCCCTCACCAAGAAGGTCGTCCGCAGGCGGATCGTGGAGGAGGGCGTGCGCATAGACGGCCGGGGCCCGGCCGAGATCAGGCCGCTCTCCGCCGAGATCGGCCTCATCCCCACCGCCCACGGGTCGGCCCTGTTCGAGCGGGGCGAGACCCAGGTGCTCAACGTCACCACCCTGGGCATGCCGCGCATGGACCAGCTCCTCGACACCATCGGCATCGACGAGCGCAAGCGCTTCATGCACCACTACAACTTCCCGCCCTTCTCGACGGGGGAGACGGGGTTCATGCGCGGCCCCAAGCGTCGCGAGATCGGCCACGGGCTGCTGGCCGAGCGGGCCCTGCTCCCCGTGGTGCCCCCGCTGGAGGAGTTCCCGTACGCCCTACGGCTCGTCAGCGACGTTCTGTCGTCCAACGGCTCCACGTCCATGGCCTCGGTCTGCGGCTCCACGCTGTCGCTGATGGACGCCGGCGTGCCGATCAAGGCGCCGGTCGCCGGCATCGCCATGGGACTGGTCTTCGCCGAGGGCAAGTACACGACGCTCACCGACATCCTCGGTGCCGAGGACGCCTTCGGGGACATGGACTTCAAGGTGGCCGGCACCAGGGAGTTCCTGACCGCCCTCCAGCTCGACACCAAGATCGACGGTCTTCCTGCCCAGGTGCTGGCGCAGGCCCTGCAGCAGGCGAGGGAGGCCCGGCTGGAGATCCTCGAGGTGATGGCCGGCGCCATTCCGGAGCCCCGCCCGGAGGTGGCCGCCACCGCCCCCAAGATCGTCAGCCTCGAGATCCCGTTGGACAAGATCGGCGAGGTCATCGGCCCCAAGGGCAAGATCATCAATGCCCTCCAGCTGGAGACCGGCGCCTCCATCAACGTCGATGACGACGGCATGGTGGGTACGGTGACCATCGGGGCCAAGGACGGCGCCGCCGTGGCCGAGGCTCGCCGCCGGATCGAGCTCATCTTGGACCCGCCATCGGCCGAGGTCGGCGCCACCTACACCGGGAGGGTGGTCAACGTCACCAAGTTCGGCGCCTTCGTCAACATCCTGCCCGGCCGCGACGGACTGGTCCACATCTCCAAGCTCGGGCAGGGCAAGAGGATCGAGCGGGTCGAGGACGTGGTCGACCTGGGGGACGAGCTGGTGGTCCGCGTGGACGACATCGACCAGCAGGGCAAGGTGTCCTTGTCGCCCGTCGGTGACAAGGACCCAGCACCCTCCGGCGGCAACGGTCAGGACGCCTCGGCTTCCCCCCGCCCACCCGGTGGCGGCGAAGCCGGCCCGGCGGCGGGTTCGTCGGGCCCGGCCCGGCCTTCTCCTCGTCCCGAGGAGACCCCGGCGCCCCCCCCGTCCGACGTCGCCTCCTTCGAAGCGGTGTGGGAGCGGGAGGCCGCCGAGGAGTTCGGCGACCTCGGCCCGGCGCCGGCAGGGTCGCCTCGCTCCGGGGGCCCGAGCGGTGACGCAGGCCCCGAGGGGCGGCGAGGGCCGCGTCGGAACCCCCGACGGGGCGGACGCCGATAGGCGTCCAAGCGTGATCCAGGTCACCCGGCTGGACTGCGGGGTCACCGTGGTGAGCGAGCGCATGCCAGACGTCCGCTCGGTGAGCGCCGGGTTCTGGGTGGGAACCGGGTCGCGGGACGAGGCGCCCGGCTTGCTGGGTGCCTCGCACTTCCTCGAGCACCTGCTCTTCAAGGGCACGCCCACCCGTTCGGCCCGCCAGATCGCCGAGGACGTGGACGCGGTCGGTGGCGACCTCAACGCCTTCACGACCAAGGAGTACACGGCCTTCTACGTCCGTCTGCTGGCCCAGGGCCTCGAGCTCGGCCTGGACATCCTGTCCGACATCTTGTGGAGCCCCGCCTTCCGGCCCGAGGAGGTGGAGGCGGAGCGTCAGGTCATCCTGGAGGAGATCCTGATGCGGGCCGACGAACCGGCCGACCTGGTGCACGAGGTCTTCGCCGAGGCCCTCTTCCCGGACCACCCCGTGGGCCGCGAGGTGCTGGGTGACGAAGCGACCGTGGAGGCCATGACGCCCGGACAGATCGCCGCCTTCCACGCCGAGCACTAGCGCCCTGGGAACGTGGTGTTCGCCGCCGCCGGCCAGCTGGAGCACGAGGCCATCGCCGAGGGCGTGGCCAGGCGCTTCGCCGGGGCCGCCGGCGGCCACGCCCCGCCGCGGTCGGGGCCCACCGTGGGGCCCCGGCCCCTCGCCGTGAGCCCCCGTCCCACCGAGCAGGTGCACCTGGTGGTGGGCACCCGGGCCCTCGACCGCCATCACGACGACCGTTACGCCCTGGCCGTGGTCGACCACGTGCTGGGTGGAGGCATGTCGTCACGGCTCTTCCAGGCCATCCGGGAGGAACGGGGCCTGGCCTACTCGGTGTACTCCTACCAGGTGGGCCTCCACGACACCGGCATGCTCGCCGTGTACGCCGGCACCATGCCGAACCGGGCGCACGAGGTGGTCGAGCTGGTGCAGGCCGAGTTCGAGCGGATGGCTCTCGAGGGCATCACCGAGCGCGAGCTCGACGTGGCCAAGGGCCACCTGGTGGGGGAGTTGGCGTTGTCCCTGGAGGATTCGGCCGCTCGCATGAGCCGGATCGGGCGCAGCCAGCTCGTGCACGGGACGGTGTGGACCATGGACGAGGTGGCCGCTCGCATCGCCGCCGTGACCCTCGAGGATGCGGCCCGGGTGGGGCGCCAGGTCCTGGGCGGAGCCCGCGTGCTGGCGGTGGTGGGACCGGTGGAGGACGGCGCCTTCGAGGCACCGCGGGTGGCGTAGCGTGCGCGTCGGCGTGCTGGGCGCAGCCGGGCGGATGGGGTCCACCGTGTGCCGGGCGGTCTCGGAGGACCCGGAGCTGGAGCTCGTGGCTGCGGTGGACCCCCACCACGCCGGGATGGACCTGCGTCAGGTCATGGGCCTGGACGAGCCCGGGCTCCAGGTGGCGGCCGACGTCGGCGCCTTGGCCGGCGCCGGCGCCGAGGTGGCCGTGGACTTCACCGAGGCGTCGGCGGCCCGCTCGAACCTGGGTTGGTGCGCGGCCCACGGCGTTCACGCCGTGGTGGGCACGACCGGCCTGGAGGAGGCCGACCTCGAGGAGCTGCGGGCCGTCTTCGTCGACGGCGTGAACTGCGTCGTTGCGCCCAACTTCGCCGTCGGCGCCGTCCTCATGATGCGCTTCGCCGAGCTGGCTGCGCCCTGGTTCGAGACGGCCGAGGTCATCGAGCTGCATCACGACCAGAAGATCGACGCGCCGTCGGGCACCGCCGTGCTGACGGCCGAGCGGATGGCGGCGGCGTCGGCGGAGTGGGGCCAGGACCCCACCCGCCGAGAGGTGCTCCCCGGGGCTCGGGGTGGCGAGGGCGCCGCTGGCATCAGGGTCCATTCCGTTCGGCTGCGAGGCCTGGTGGCCCACCAGGAGGTGTTGCTCGGCACCACCGGGCAGAGCCTGTCGATACGCCATGACTCCTACGACCGGGGCTCGTTCATGCCCGGCGTCCTGCTGGCCGTGAAGTCGGTGGCCCACCGCCCCGGCCTCACCGTCGGCCTCGACTCGCTCCTCGGTCTGTAGGCGGAAGGTGCGAAGCGCGGCGTTACGCCGTGGTCTCCTTGTCCCGCTGGGCCGCCCGCTGCTTCTCGTCGAGGCCCTCGGCCTTGGCTTCCTCGGCCTGGGCGCGGGCCTCGCTGCGCATGGCCCGCAGCTCCTCGCTGGCGCGAGCCTGCTGGGACTCGCCCTCCTGCTCGAGCCGCTCGTTCCCGACGAGCGTGCCGACGAGCTCCTTGCCCAGGCCCACGAACTTGTCGCCCAGGCCGCGGAGCTTGTTCAGGTCAACCTTGCCCAACTGCACGTTCGGTGTCCTCCTCGTTGTTGGCCGCCGGAGTTTACCCCGAGGCTATCAAGTGCAAACTTCAGTTAGCACCACGGCTCAGTCGTCCTGGTCGTCGGCCCTGTCCTGCTCATCGAGCTCCTTCTCGATGGTGGAGATGGACTGGAGCTCGGACTTGCCGCGCCGGCGCTGGTCCCACAGCCAGTACAGGGTCAACACGACGGAGATGACGGTCAGCGTCCGCCCGTTGTTGGCGTAGAAGCGGTTCACCGCACCCAGGGGCCCGTCCAGGAACTCGGCGAAGCGGTAGACGAGGCTCACCACGGTGAGCGTGCCGGCCACGTTCAGTGCGAGGAACAGCACGGGGCTCATCCCGGTGGCGCCGGCCAGCACGCACACGATGGCGCCCGGGAACAGGAACACCATCGCCGGCGCCGCTCTGGAGAAGCCGCGCTCCATGGTGCGCACGACGCTTCCGCCCTCTCCCATCTTCCGCTCGATCCAGCGCACGCCGCTGTCGCCGTAGAGGTACCCCAGCAGGTAGAAGAGCGGGTCCGAGACGAGCCGGCGGACGGTGGCCACCACCAGGAAGGGGACGAAGCTGACCTTCTCGGCGACCAGGAGCAGGTAGCGGTTGCGGGGCTCCATGGCGACCAGCCAGAGCGGGTGGTTGTTGACCAGGGACGGGTGGATGGCGTTGCCGATGGTCCCGACGACGATCACCACCAGGATGGGCCCCACGATGAGGGCCAAGGTGCGCCGGCCCGGCCGTGGTCGTTCGGGGATCGTGGCGTCCAAGGCCACGACGCTATCCGGCGGCGACCGCCTCTCCCGACGCGTGCGCCCCGTCGGGGTAGCCTCCCGAGATGGCCACCGCCGTCTCGCTCTGCGCCGAACGCGCCTGATGGGCGGCCTACCCGGTCGCTTCGGAGCCGTGGTGACGGCCATGGTCACGCCCTTCGACGAGGACGGGGCGCTCGACCTGGACGCCGTGGCCGTGCTGGCCCGCTGGCTGGCCGACCACGGCAGCGACGGTCTGGTGGTGGCCGGCACCACCGGTGAGGCACCGGTGCTGAGCGACAGCGAGAAGCGCGACCTCTGGCGGGCGGCGGCGGAGGCCGTCACCATCCCGGTCGTGGCCGGGGCGGGCACCAACGACACCCGCCACTCCCTCGAGTTGACCAGGGCGGCCCAGCAAGCCGGCGCCGCCGGGATCCTGGCCGTGACCCCGTACTACAGCCGGCCGTCCCAAGCCGGCATCGCCGACCACTTCCGGGCCATCGCCGGTGCCACGTCGCTGCCGGTGCTCATCTACGACATCCCCGTCCGGACCGGGCGCAAGGTGAGCCACGACACCCTCGTCGGTCTGGCCCGCCAGGTGGGCAACATCGTCGGCGTGAAGGACGCGGCCGGCGATCCGGCGGCGTCGGCCCGGCTCCTGGCCGACGCCCCCGACGACTTCGAGCTCTACAGCGGCGACGACGCGCTCACCCTCCCGCTCCTGGCGGTGGGTGCCAGCGGGGTGGTGAGCGTGGCCGCTCACTGGTCGGGGCGGCTCCACGGCCAGATGCTCGCCGCCTTCGCCAAGGGGGACGTGGACGAGGCCCGTCGGGCCAACGCCGCCCTTCTCGAGTCGTACTCCTTCGAGACCGGCGACGCTGCCCCCAATCCCATCCCGTCCAAGGCCATCCTGCGCGTGCTCGGCCTGCCGGTGGGCCAGTGTCGGCCACCGATGGGCGCCGCTCCGGAGGGCCTCGAGGAGCGGGCCCGCCAGGTGCTGGCCAACCTCGGGGAGGCGGCGCCCCCACCGCATGCCTGAGCCGGTTCGCATCACCTTCCTCGGTGGCCTGGGGGAGATCGGGCGGAACTGCGCAGCGCTGGAGCTGGGCGGGCGCGTCCTGCTCCTCGACTGCGGCGTGATGTTCCCCGACCTGGAGATGCCGGGGGTCGACCTGGTCCTCCCTGACTTCACCTGGCTGCGGGAGAACGCCGGGCGCATCGAGGGCTGCGTCCTCACCCACGGCCACGAGGACCACGCCGGGGGTCTCTCGTTCCTGCTCCGGGAGCTCTCGTTCCCGATCTACGGATCGGCCCTCAGCCTGGGCCTGGCCCAGAACCGGATCGAGGAGGCGGGAGTCTTGGACCGCACCGAGCTCGTCCCCGTGGTCGACGGCGAGCGCCGTCGCATCGGCCCGTTCGACGTGGAGTTCATCCCCGTGACCCACTCGGTCCCCGACGGCTTCGCCACCGCCTTCCACACCCCCCAGGGCGTGGTCCTCCACTCGGGGGACTTCAAGCTCGACCTCACGCCGGTGGACGGGAGGGTCACCGACCTGGCCCGCATTGGCGCCATCGCGTCGAACGAGGGGATCCGCCTGCTGCTGTCGGACTCCACCAACGCCGAGGAGCCGGGCCACACCGCCAGTGAGTCGAGCGTGGGAGAGGTCCTGAGCGAGATCTTCGTCGACCACGCCGACAAGCGGGTCATCGTCACCTGCTTCGCCAGCCACCTCCACCGGGTCCAACAGGTCGCCCGGGCGGCCATGGACAACGGCCGGGTCATCGCCACCCTCGGCCGCTCGATGGGGAAGAACGTGGCCCTGGCCCGCGAGATGGGGCTCCTGCGGATCCCGGACTCCTCGCTGGTGGACATCAGTCGCATCGGCGAGCTCGACCCCCGCCGGGTGTGCGTCGTCTCCACGGGCTCCCAGGGCGAGCCCATGTCGGCCCTCACCCTCATGGCCGCCGGGGAGAACAAGTGGCTGAGCGTGGGAGTCGGCGACGTGGTGATCATGAGCTCCCACGCCATCCCCGGCAACGAGATGAACGTCGGGCGGGTGATCGACGGCCTTCATCGCCGGGGGGCCGAGGTCGTGCACTCGGGCATCGCCGACGTCCACGTCAGCGGTCACGCCATGCAGGGGGAGTTGCAGACGCTGCTGTCCATCGCCCGCCCCGAGTTCTTCATCCCGGTGCACGGCGAGTACCGCCACCTGACCCATCACAGCCGTCTGGCCGGGCGCATGGGCGTGCCCGAGGCCAACTGCCTGTTGGCCGAGGACGGCGACGTGGTGGAGCTGAGCGACTCCGGCCTGGACTTCGCCGGCGAGGTGCCCGCCGGCTACCTCTACGTCGACGGCATCGTGGGCGACGTCGGTCACGGCGTGCTGCGAGACCGGCGCGTGCTGTCCGAGGAGGGCGTGGTCATCGTGGTGGTGACGGTGGACGCCAAGTCGGGCGAGGTCCTCACCGGGCCGGAGATCATCACCCGGGGCTGGGTCTACGAGCGGGAGGCCGAGGCGCTGATCGGGGAGGCCCGCCAGGCCGTGCTGGCCAGCCTCGAGAAGGCCAGCGACGAGGGGGGCCAGGACAACCGGAGGCGCCACGTGCGCTCGGCCCTGGGCCGCTTCGTGAACGAGCGGACCCGGCGGCGCCCCATGATCGTGCCCGTGGTCATGGAGGTCTGACCACCTCGCCGAGGACCGCCGGCGAAGCTCCGGGGTTCATGGGGCCAATGGTAGCGTTGTGGCCATTGTGAGGAAGATCGAGAAGGCCCCTCC
>JALYHF010000169.1 GCA_030776745.1 Actinomycetota bacterium
CCTTCTCGCTGTTCACGTTGTTCTCCATCTTCATGGCCTCGAGCACGCAGATGGGCTGACCCACTTCGACGGCGTCGCCCGGCGTCACCATGACCCTCACGATGGTCCCCTGCATGGGCACCGTCACGGACCCGCTGCCGGCGACCTCGCCCCCCGTCGCGCCGGGGGCCCGGCCGCGACCGCGACCGCGCCCCACCTTGGGAGCGCCGCTCACCTCGGCCGGGCCAGGTGGCGGTGCCGGCACCGACGAGGGGACCCAGAGCCTGACCTTGAAGCGGCGACCGTCCACCTCCACGTCCACGTCGCGCTGCTCGCGCTCGTCGCCGCCCTGGTCCACGGCCACCGCCGGCGGCACGGAGGGCTCCAGGCGGGACAGGTCGAGGCGCTCCTCCACCCAGCGGGTGGAGTGGGTGGCAGCCACGAAGTCGGGGTGGGCCAGGATGGCCAGGTGGGCCGGGATGGTGGTGGCCACGCCGGCGACCTCGGTCTCGCCCAGCGCCCGGATCATGCGCCGCCGGGCGGCCTCGCGGTCGCGCCCCCACACGATGACCTTGGCCAGGAGGTTGTCGTAGAACTGGCTGACGGCATCGCCCTCTTCGTACCCGGCATCGGTGCGCACCCCGAAGCCGTCGGCCCGGCGGAACCGGGTGATCACGCCCGGCGTCGGGGCGAACCGGCCGCCGGCCGGGTCCTCGGCGTTGATGCGGCACTCGATGGCGTGGCCCCGGCGCTCGACGTCGGCCTGGGCCAGCGGGAGGGCCTCGCCGGCAGCGACCCGAAGCTGCAGCTCCACCAGATCGAGCCCGGTGACCATCTCCGTCACCGGGTGCTCGACCTGGAGCCGCGTGTTCATCTCCAGGAACCAGTACTGGCCGTCCTGGTACAAGAACTCCACGGTGCCGGCGCTCACGTAGCCACACGCCCGAGCCACCTTGGCCGCCGCCTCGCCCATGCCCCGGCGCACGTGCTCCGGCAGGTCGGGAGCCGGGCTCTCCTCGAGAAGCTTCTGGTGGCGCCGCTGCGAGGAGCAGTCGCGCTCGCCCAGCCAGATCGTGTTGCCAGCGGCGTCGGCCATGACCTGCACCTCGATGTGGCGGGGCCACGACAGGTACCGCTCGACGTAGCACTCGCCCCGCCCGAAGCTCTTGAGGGCCTCGCTCCGGGCCGCCTCCAGGGCGGCCGGCACCTCCTCGGGCGAGGAGACGACCCGCATGCCCCGGCCGCCACCGCCGTAGGCGGCCTTGATGGCGATGGGCCACCCCATCTCCTCGCCGAGCTCGATGACGCGTCGGGGCGAGTCGAGGGCCTCGGACCGGCCCGGCACGCTGGCCACCCCGGCCGCCCGAGCCGCCCGGCGGGAGCTGATCTTGTCGCCCATCAGCTCCAGGCACTCGGCGGGGGGACCGATGAAGACGGCGCCGTGGTCGGTGATGGCTCGGGCGAACGCGGCGTTCTCCGAGAAGAACCCGTAGCCCGGGTGCACGGCGTCGGCCCCGCACCGGCGAAGCACGTCGAGCACGGCGACGCTATTGAGGTAGCTCTCCTCGGCGGCCTGCCCACCGAGGGCGTAGGCCTCGTCCGCCAGGCGGACGTGCATGGCGTCACGGTCGAGGTCCGAGTACACCGCGGCGGTCGCGATGCCGAGCTCCCGGCAGCTGCGCATCACCCGGACCGCGATCTCGCCCCGGTTGGCGACGAGGACCTTGCTCAGGCGCCGGCGGGGGAGCGCGGAGGAATCTTCCTGCCTTTGGCCCCCCAGGTCCCCCCCTGCTCGGCGAAAGGGGTTTCGCCGCCAGCCGCTGAGCACGGGCTTATGGTTAGCGCATCGACTGGGACGTGCGCCGTTTCGCCCACCTCGACTCCACCAACCGCTACCTCTTCGATCAGGCCCGGTCCGGCGCGCCCGAGGGAGTCGTCGCGGTGGCCGACCACCAGACGGCCGGCCGTGGCCGGCTGGGTCGGCCATGGGTGTCCCCGCCGGGCGCCTCGCTGCTGGCGTCGGTGCTGTGGCGCCCGGACCTGCCCCCCGAGCGGC
>JALYHF010000170.1 GCA_030776745.1 Actinomycetota bacterium
GTACTGGTGCACCGCGGACGTCGGCTGGGTGACCGGGCACTCCTACCACGTCTACGGGCCGCTCACGAACCACACCACGGCCGTCATGTACGAGGGGTCCGTCGAGTACCCCACCTGGGAGCGCCACTGGCAGATCGTGGCGCGGCATCGCGTCTCCATCTACTACACCGCGCCGACGGCCATCCGCGCGCTCGTGAAGGCCGGCGACACGTGGGTCGAGCGGAACGACCTGAGCTCGCTGCGCCTGCTCGGGACGGTCGGCGAGCCCATCAACCCCGAGGCCTGGATGTGGTACTGGGAGCACATCGGCGGCGGGCGCTGCCCTGTGGTCGACACGTGGTGGCAGACCGAGACCGGCGCCATCCTCATCGCCCCCCTCCCGGGCACCACCACCCTGAAGCCGGGATCGGCGACGCTGCCGCTGCCCGGAATCGCCGCCGAGGTGGTCGACGAGCAGGGCCAGGCGGTGGCGCAAGGGGGCGGGTACCTCACCCTCACCCGGCCGTGGCCCTCCATGCTCCGGGGCATCTACGGGGACCCCGAGCGGTACCGGCAGACGTACTGGAGCCGCTTCGAGGGCCGCTACTTCACCGGCGACGGGGCCCGCGTCGACGAGGACGGCTACTTCTGGCTGATGGGGCGGGTGGACGACGTGATGAACGTGTCGGGCCACCGGGTGTCGACCACCGAGGTCGAGTCGGCGCTGGTGGACCACCCCACGGTGGCCGAGGCGGCGGTGGTGGGGGCGAAGGACGAGACCACGGGCCAGGGCATCATCGCCTTCGTCACGCTGAAGGCGGGCAACGAGGCCACCGACGAGCACGGCCAGGCCCTGCGCCGGCACGTGGCCAGCCGCATCGGGCCCATCGCCCGGCCCCGCACCATCGTCTTCACGGACGACCTGCCCAAGACGCGCAGCGGCAAGATCATGCGCCGGCTCCTGCGCGACGTCGCCGAGGGACGTTCGCTGGGCGACACGACCACGCTGGCCGACCCCGGCGTCGTCGAGGAGATCAAGCGGCGGGCGGAGACGGCGCCCCCCGAGGACTGAGCCCGGCTCGCGCGTGGGGGAGGTTCCCGACAACTGGCGGTGGCGGGACGCCTCGGCCCCGCCCGGCCCCGCCGTGGTGTTCGACCTCGACGGCGTCCTGTCCGACGCCGCGAGCCGCCAGCACTTCATCGAGGGTGGGAGGCGCGACTGGGACGCCTTCTTCGACGCCTGCGGCGACGACCCGGTCATCGAGGAGGTCGCTCGTCTGCTCGAGCTGCTCGATCGCGACCTGCAGGTGCTGCTTCTCACCGGGCGACCCCAGCGGGTGCAAGGCCAGACGCTCGCCTGGCTCGAGCGCTACGGGCTGCGGTGGGACCTGCTGGTGATGCGGGACGTGGGCGACTACTCCGCGGCCCGCGACTTCAAACGCTGGACGGTGAGCGACTTCCGCCAGTTCGGCTTCGACCTCCGGTTGGCCTTCGAGGACGACCCCCGCAACCGGGACATGTTCCACGGCGAGGGGGTCCCGTGCGTCTACGTCCACTCCGGCTACTACGAGGGCTGACATGGAGCAGTCCCGCCGTTGGGCGTTACACTCGCTGTCGTTGACCGGCCGCTTTGCGGGAGAGGCGGGAAGAACATGAGATTCCGGAACGGGCGGTGTTTCGCGCTGGTCGCGGTCGTGGCTCTGGTGGCCGGGGCGTGTGGAGGTGGCGGCTCCGGCACGGGAGGTGACACCAGGAAGGTCCTCGTCGACTACAAGCACGACCAGTTCTCGGCCTCCTTCCTGGCCTTCTTCCCCAACGCGGTCAAGGTCCATCCCGGTGACACGGTGGAGTTCAAGCAGTTCTGGACCGGCGAGCCCCACACGGTGACCATGGGGACGATGGTGGACGAGCTGGGCAAGCCGTTCTGGGAGTTCGTCGACCCCCTCCTGGCCGGCAAGGACGTCGAGATCCCCGACGAGGAGCCGCAGGCCGACGCGTTCTTCGAGCAGCTGCCGTTCATGGCCGAGGAGGAGACGCTGAAGCCGGTCCAGGCCGCGGCCCAGCCGTGCTACCTCGACACCGGCGGCCCCGACTTCTCCGACCCGGACAAGCCGTGCCCGAAGCGGGAGCAGCCCGCTTTCAACGGGCGCCAGAGCTACTACAACAGCGGGTTCATCCCCTACCAGGGCGAGGGCGGCAACACCTTCAGGCTCCCCATCGCCGAGGACGCCCAGCCCGGCACCTACCACTACTACTGCAACTGGCACTTCGTGGGCATGAGCGGCACGGTGACCATCGTCCCCGACACCGAGCCCATCCCCTCCCAGGCCGAGGTCAACAAGAAGGCCCAGGCCGAGGCCAAGGCCAAGACCGACAAGCTGGCCAAGATCCTCGACCGCATCCGGGCCGGCAAGCAGCAGCCCCTGCCCACCATCGGTGGAGGCCTGCCCGAGGAGGATGAGGAGGAGGAGCCGCTCTTCGAGGCCTTCCTCGACGAGTTCGTCCCCTCCACCGTCAACGCCAAGGTGGGGGAGAAGGTCACCTGGAGCTTCACCGGTGGCCACAGCCTGGCCTTCAACGTGCCCAGGTACTTCCCGGTGTTCGACGTGAAGAAGGACGGCAGGGTCACGCT
>JALYHF010000171.1 GCA_030776745.1 Actinomycetota bacterium
GGCGGGCGGCCGCCGGCGCCGCTCGTTCGAGCCGGTCCATCTCTCGCACCACGCCGTCCACCAGGCCGTAGCCGACCAGGCCCACGCCGGCGAGGATGCCGACCCACACCAGGCCCACGGCCGCGCCCCGCGGGACGCGCCTGGCCAGCCCGGCCGCCAGCGGGTGCAGCAGGCCGGCGATGCCGGCGGCCGCGAGAACCCAGCCCAGCACGCGCTGCGACGCCGCCACCAGCCGGAGGGTGACGAGCACGAAGGCGAGGAGGCCCACCGCGGTCACGGCCGAGCGAGGCGTGATGCGCAAGCGCTCGGGGGAGGGCCGAGCCTCCATCGTCGGTAGAGTACGCGGCGGCATGGCGCGAGCCACGGAGGTCGGCGGCGACGGGCCGGGCGGTCGTCCCGATGCCGGCGTGCTGAATCGCCCTGTAGTCCGCGAGGTCGAGCTCGACTGGCGCTCCGTCCTCTGGGTCCTCGGCGCCTTCGTCGGCCTGGTGGCCCTCACCGGCCTGGTGCGCTCCACTCCCCGTACCGTCACCGCCCTCGGGGTGGCGGCCGTCCTGGCCCTGGCCTTGAACCCCCCGGTGCAGGCCGTGCAGCACCGCTTCCACCTATCCCGGCCCGGGGCGGTGGCCACCGTGCTGGTCGGTGTCGCTTGCTCGGTGGCCCTTCTGGGCCTGCTGCTGGTCCCGCCTGCCCTGCGACAGGCTCGGGACCTGCGCCGGGAGCTGCCCTCCGTGGTGGCCGAGCTGAGCCGGTTGCCCGTGGTGGGCGACGACCTGGAGCGGGCGGGCGTTCCCCGCAGGGTGGAGCGGGCCATCTCCGAGCTTCCTGAGCGCCTCGGCGGCGACACCACGCCCCTCGAGCGGGCGGCCCGCTCGGCGGCCGGCGGGCTCTTGGCCGCCATGGTCACCATCCTGCTGGCCGTCACCCTCCTGCTCGACGGCGAGCGCCTGGTGCGTGGCGCTCGCCGGCTTCTGCCTCCGCAGCGGCGGGCCCAGGCCGAGACCCTGGCCCTCCTGGGCTACCGCGTGGTGGGCCGCTACGCGGCGGGCTCGGTGCTGGTGGCCGGGGTGGCCGGGCTGACGGTGTTGGTGGCCGGCCTCGCCCTGGGAGTGCCCCTCACGCCGCTGGCCGCCGCGTGGGTGGCGGTGTGGGACCTGGTTCCCCAGGTCGGGGGTGCGGCCGGCGGGATCCCCTTCGTCGTCCTCGGCTTCACCCAGGGCGCGGGCGTGGGCGTGGCCTGTGCGGTGTTCTTCGTGGTCTACCTGCAGATCGAGAACCACGTCCTCGGCCCGCTGCTGGTGGGACAGGCCGTGAAGCTGTCCCCGCCGGCGACCATGACAGCGGCGCTGGTGGGCGTGTCCAGCGGCGGGGTGGTGGGGGCGCTGGTGGCCATCCCGCTGGTGGGGGCGGTGAAGGCCGTGTACCTGGAGCTCCGGCCGAGTGCCGAGCCCACCCCCGTGCCGGAGCCCGCCACCACCGGCGCCAGCTAGGTTCGCCCGCGTGACGCTGCACCGACTCGACGACCGCGCCTGGGGTTTCGACTCCAACTGCTTCGTGTGCGCCCCCGGCAACGAGCACGGGTTGCGGATCCCGTTCTTCTACGACGACGAGGCCGGCCTGGTGCGGGCCGAGTACGCACTCGGGCCCGCCTTCTCGGGCCCGCCGAAGTACGTCCACGGCGGCGTGACCCTGGCCATCCTGGACGACGCCATGGCGTGGGCCACCATCGCGTCCACCCAGGCCTTCGCCTTCACCAGGACCACCACCACGGCCTTTCTTCGCCCCGTGCTCGTGGGCCGACCCCACCGCGTGGAGGCCCGGGTGCTGGGCCGGGCCGAGGAGGGGAGCCTCAAGGTGGCCGCCGTGGTGCTCGACGGTGAGGACAAGCGCTGCGTCGAGGCGAGGGCCGAGTTCTCGACGGTCTCGGCCGAGCAGGCCCGGTCCGCCATCGGCGAGGTCACCGCGGCCGACGCCGTGTACCTCGGGCACTGAAGGGCTGAGCTTGGCCCGCCGATGGATCGGTGAGCAGCACCGGCTCGACGCCTTCGTCGAGGAGCTGGCCGGCGCCGAGGCATACGCCCTGGACACCGAGTTCCACCGGGAGCGGTCGTACTTCCCGAAGCTGGCCCTGGTGCAGCTGGCGTGGCGGGGCGGGGCGGTCCTGGTCGACGCCCTGGCCGTCGACCTGCGGCCACTGGCCCGCGTGCTCGACGGACCGGGGCTGGCGGTCGTGCACGCCGCCGAGCAAGACCTCGAGGTCCTCCAGCGGGCGTGCGGCACCATCCCCAGCCGCCTGTTCGACACCCAGCTGGCGGCCGGGCTGCTCGGGTTCTCGTCGCCGTCGCTCTCCAGCGCGGTGGAGCGCCTCCTCGGCCGACGACTGGTGAAGGGCGACCGCCTCACGGACTGGACCCGCCGCCCCCTCACCGCCGACCAGCAGGCCTACGCGTCCTCGGACGTCGAGCACCTTCTCGAGCTCCGAACGGTGATCGCCTCGCGCCTCGAGGCCCGGGGCCGGCTGGCCTGGGCCGAGGAGGAATGTGAGGCGCTGCGGTCCCGCGCCCGGTCGCCGCAGGACCCCGAGACGGCATGGTGGCGGCTGAAGGACGCCCGTCAGCTCCGCGGCGCGGCCCGGGGCGTGGCCCAGGAGGTGATGGCCTGGAGGGAGCGGCGAGCAGCCGAGCTGGACGTCCCGCCCCGCTTCGTCCTTCCCGACCTGGCCGTGTCCTCCATCGCGCAGCGCCCGCCCAGGAATGGCCGGGAGCTGAGCGACGTGCGGGGCCTGGATGGCCGTCACCTGCACGGCGACACGCCCGGCCAGGTGCTGGCCGCCGTCGAGCGGGGCAGGGACCTGCCGGACGCCCAGCTGCGCCGAACGCCGGCCGAGGAGCTTGACCGGGGGCTCCGGCCGGCGGTGGCCTTGGTGTCGGCGTGGGTGGCCCATCTGGCCGCCGCCCTCGACGTGGACCTGGCCCTGTTGGCCACCCGGGCCGACCTGCAGTCGTTCCTGCGGGGGGACCCCGGCGCCCGGTTGGCCACCGGTTGGCGCCACGAGCTGGTCGGCGAGCCCATCCGTCAGCTCGTGGACGGCAGGGCGGCGGTGGCGCTGGAGAACGCCCGACTGGTGCTCGAGGCCCGCTCTCACGAGGCGCTGACGAGGAGGACGGCGGCCGAGGGGCCCACCGATCCGGCGTAGCACCGACCCTCGCCCGTGCCGTCGCTCGAGATCTGGACCACGTAGTCGCCGGCGAGGGGCACCTCGACGGCCCCATCGGTGTAGTTGACCAGCACGACCCGGCGGTCGCTGGCGTGGGAGCGCTCGTAGGCCAGCACGCCATCCGGGCAGGGGAGCGCCGACCAGGAGCCCAGGTGGAGGGCGGGCGAGGCCCGCCGGGTGGCCAGCATCCGCCGGTACAGGTGGAGGATCGATGCCTCGTCGTATCGCAGCACCTCGGCGTTGCGCACCTCCGGCTCCGGCGGCCACGGGAGCCATGGCTCGGCCGGGCCCGGCCAACCGTGACCCGGTGCCGCGCCCCAGGGGATCGGTGCCCGGCACCCGTCGCGCCCGCCCGGGTCGACCTGGCGCTCGGCCGGTACCACGGCGTCCTCGAGGCCGAGCTCCTCCCCGGCGTAGAGGAAGGGCGTGCCCCGGAGGGTGAGCAGCAGCACGGCCGCCGCCCGAGCCCGGCCCTCGGTGCCGTAGCGGGTGCGGTGGCGCGGGTTGTCGTGGTTGGAGAGCACCCAGGTGGGCCAGGCACCGATGGGGTCGAGCTCCTCCACCACCCGCTCGACCCGTCGCCGCCACGCCCCCGCCTCCCAGGGCGCGTAGAGGGGCGGGAAGTTGAAGGCCAGGTGCAGCTCGTCCCCGTTCCCGTAGTAGCGGGCCACCCGCCGGGTGGAGAGGAGGTAGACCTCTCCCACCAGCACCCGGTCCCCCGGGTAGGAATCGACCAGCCGGCGCAGCCTGCGCAGGAGGGGGTGGGTCGCCTCGTGGTCGTTCTGCCCCGACCAGGGGAGGTGGGCCGTCTCCTCCGGTGCGTCGGGGAGGGAGGGATCCTTGCCGAGCCCGTGGGCCACGTCGACACGGAAGCCGTCGACGCCGCGGTCGAGCCAGAAGCGGAGCACCCCCTCCATGGCCTCGACGACCTCGGGGTTCTGCCAGTTCAGGTCCGGCTGCTCCGGGAGGAACAGGTGCAGGTAGTACTGGCCCGTGCCCTCGTCGAAGGTCCAGGCGCTCTGGCCGGTGAAGGCGGCCGTCCAGTTGTTGGGCCGGTCCCGCCACACGTACCAGTCCCGCTTGGCCGAGGTCCGGGACGAGCGCGACTCCACGAACCAGAGGTGCTGGTCGCTCGTGTGGTTGGGGACCCAGTCCAGCAGGACGCGCAGGCCCCGGGCGTGGGCTTCGTCCAGCAGGCGGTCGAAGTCGTCCATGGTGCCGAACAGCGGGTCGACGTCGCAGTGGTCGGCCACGTCGTAGCCGAAGTCGGCCATGGGTGAGCGGAAGATCGGGGAGAGCCACACGGCATCCACGCCGAGCCACGAGAGGTGGTCCAGACGGCGGCGGATGCCCTCCAGATCGCCGATGCCGTCCCCATCGGCATCGGCGAACGACCGCGGGTAGATCTGGTACACGACCGCCGACTTCCACCAGGGCTCAGGCCCCCCGGGGGCAGCGTGGTCGGCCGTCATGGCGTTCTCGGGCGCCCTGTCGAGGGCGCCGCCGCTCTCGGGTTACTTCGAGAGCTGGCCCCGAAGCGCGCCGTCCGGGAACTCGGAGTTGTGCACGTCGACGTAGTAACCACCCGGGTTCTTGCGGTCCGCCGCGACGGTCAGCGTCCGTAGTCGGGGAGCTGCTCCTCGCCGAAGAGGACTCGTTCCATCTGGCTCTCGGGCAGGAGCACCGCTCCCAGCCCGACGGCGAGGAGGACGAGGGTGGTGATGGCGCCGATGAACAGCCGGCTGCTCCCCTTGTTGCGGCAGGCCCGCTCCTCCTGGCCGGCGATGAAGCCCGTCGTGGCCCGTTGCTCGGGGTCGCTGCCGCGCAGCACGGCGGTGCAGTCGATGGCTCCGGCGGCCCGGAAGGGCAGCAGGCCGTAGGCCAGCCCGGCCGACACGACGGCCGCCAGGACCAGGGCCAACAGCGGCCCTCGTTGTGAACCGTTCATGCCGGCCCACCTTCGGGGCCGGCGGCGTCCTTCGGCCGCAGGTCGACCCGAAGGGTGAGAACACCGTCCTGGAGGCTGCCTTGGGCATCGGCCAGCATGGCGAAGTCCATGTAGTCCTTCTGCGACTGCTCGATGAACCGCTTGCGCTCCGGTCCCTCCACCGGTGGGACCCCTCGGCTGCGGACCGCCTTGGCCCGCTCCCGGAAGCGCTCGATCATCGCCTGCACGTCGAAGTCCTCGGCCACGGGGAGAGACGATATCGGTCGGGCCACGAGCCGGCGTCGCCCGACGCACCGGGCGGTCGCCCGCCCCGGCAGCCGAGCCCGTGGTGCGGGTCCCTCCGGGCCCCTTGGTACAGTGTGGGCTCGGAACGGGGTTCACCGACCCGGGGAGCTTGCACGTGAAGAAGGGACGCCACCGGCGCTTCGAGGAGGCACGCGCCTTCAAGTTGCGTTCCACCGAGGGCGGGAGCGAGCCGTGCGCCGAGTGCGGCGCCGCCCCTGACGCCGAGCACGCGTCGTGGTGTCTCGCCACCGAGGACGAGGGCTACGAGGACGAAGCGGCGGAGCAGGACTGACGCACATGGCGGGACGGGTCGGGCGGGAGGCGAGCCCGCCGCGAGCGCTGTCGGTGGCGGTGGCCGTGCTGTTGGCGACGTCGACGGCGGTGCTCGCCACCCACGACGTCTCGCCGCTGGTGGCTCCGGCTCGCGCCGCCGAGCCGGACGTCGTGGGTTCGGTCCTGGGGGTTCCCGGGCAGGCCGGCGTGGTCCCGCCCACCCTGCCCGTGGCCGTGCCTCCACTCCCCCCCGTCCCCTCGCCTGATCCGGGGTCTCCCCTCCCGGCTGCCCCGCTCCCTGGGTTGCCCACGAAACCAGGCCCACGGGCTGTGCCGGCCGGCGTCGGTCCGTACCGGGGCCTCGGCACCTGGGTGGACGTCTACGACTGGAGCCGGACCTACACCAACGGTCAGCCTCGCACGTCGCCCACCGACCTCGATGCCATGGCCCGTGCCGGCGTGCAGACGCTGTACATCCAGGCATCGAAGCACGACGCGCCGGGCGACGTGCTCGAGCCCGATCTGCTCCGTGCCTATCTCCGGGGGGCCCGTGCCCGAGGGATCTCCGTGGTGGCCTGGTACCTCCCGACCCTCGTCGACGTCGACCGTGACCTGCGACGGCTCGAAGCCATCGCCGCCCTCGACGGCGTGGACGGCGTGGCCGTGGACATCGAGGCACGCGACGTCTCCGACGTCCCCGAGCGCAATCGCCGGCTGGTCGAGCTGAGCAGGGCGCTGCGCCAGGCGCTGCCGGATCGCACGCTGGGCGCCATCGTCCTGCCGCCCGTGGTGCTGGAGGCCATCAGCCCGGCCTATTGGCCGGCCTTTCCGTACCGGCAGCTGGTCCCCTCCTACGACGTGTGGATGACGATGGGGTACTGGACCAACCGCAAGGCCGGCTCGGAGTATCGCGACGCCTACCGCTACACCAGGGAGAACGTCTCGCGGCTCCGGGCCAACCTCGGCCGAGCCGACGCCGCCGTCCACCCCATCGGCGGCATCGGGGACGCCACCACGGGCGCCGACGTCGAGGGCTACAAGCGGGCCGCGTCCGAAGGGGGCGCCATCGGCGGCAGCATCTACGACTGGCGCACCACCCGAGGCGAGATGTGGGCTCGCCTGCTAGATCTCCGGCGATAGTGGGCTGGCGGCCTCAGCGCCGCCGCACGGCGGGGTGGGGCAGGGCGACGCCGGTGGCGGCCCGGGGCTCGAGGTAGGCGGCCAGCATCGAGTAGACCCGTTCACCCACCATCTCGACCAGCTCCTCCCGCATGTGGCGGTACACCGGCTCGCGGGAGATGAAGGCGTCGGGGGACTCCGTGCACCACCAATGGAAGTCGGCTCCGCCCCCGCCCCAATGGCGGCGGTCCCATTGGCGAAGCGTCGAGGTCACGTGGCCGTTCCCGTCGTCGACGTCCTCTCGGCGAAGGGGCAGCTGCCAGCAGACGTCCGGCTTCAGCTCGAGAGGCCGTTGGCCCCGGTCGACGGCGGCCACGTGAAGGGCGCAGCCGGCGCCGCGGGCGAAACCCGGGCGGTTCAGGAAGATGCACGCCCCGTCGACCATGCGGGTCACCCTCGCTCCCGAGGGAGCGGTCTTGGTCACACCCCGGCGCACGCCCTGCCTTCGGAACTGCCACTGCTCGTCGGTGAGGGTGGCGGCCGCCGCCTCCACGCGGGCGGCGTCGGCCTCGTCCGTGAAGTGGGCCCCGTACGAGCAACAGCCCTGGGCCAGCTCGGGCGTGGCCGAGGTGAGCACGCCCTGGCAGCCGCGCCCGAAGATGCACGTCCAGGGGCTGAGCAGGAAGGTGACGTCGAAGACCCAGCTGCGCTCCTCCTCCGGGTCCTCGAAGCTCACCCACTCGTGGGCGCTCGGCGGCGGGCCGCTAGGCGTGTCGCGCATCCGTGCCCGCCATCTCCCGCCACAGCTCGCCGGCCGCCAGCAGCCCCTTCCAGAACTGGTCCATCACCATGCGCTCGTTGGGGGCGTGGAACCGGTCGTCGGGGAGGCCGACGCCCAGGTAGAGCACCGGAGCCCCGAGCACCCGGCCCAGCGCTTCCTCCGGGCCGCTGCCACCTTCGCGGGTGAACAATGGTGCCTTGCCCCAGACCCGCTCGACGGCCCGGCTCAGGGCGCCCATCCAGGGGTGGTCGGGCGGGGTGAGGGCCGGGGCCACGCCGCCCAGCTGCGTGACGACGGCCTCGACGCCCTCGGGCACCTGCGTCGCCACCCAACGGGTGAAGGCCTCCGCCACCCGCCCCGGGTGCTGGTCGGCCACCAGACGGAAGGTGACCTTCACGTTGCCGCGGGCGGGGACGATGGTCTTGATGCCCGGGCCGGCGTAGCCGACGTTGATGCCGACCACGTCGCAGGAGGGCCTGGTCCAGGTGCGTTCGAGGACGCTCCGGCCGGCCTCCCCGTCGAGGTGCCGCACGCCGGCGCTCTCCTTCCAGAGCGCCTCGTCGAAGGGGAGCAGCCGCAGGGAGGCTTCCTCCCCCTCGGTGAGCGGCCGCACGTCGTCGTAGAACCCCGGCAGGGCCACCCGGCCGTCGGCGTGGTGCAGGGCGGCCACCAGGCGGCCGATGAGGTGGGCGGGGTTGGCGACCGCTCCTCCGAAGCTGCCCGAGTGCAGGTCGGTCTCGGCGGTGCGGATGGTGATGTCGAACGCCACCAGCCCGCGCATGCCCACGCACACGGAGGGCACGTCCGGCGCCCACATGGTGGTGTCGGAGACCACGACGGCGTCGCAGCGCAGTTGGTCCGAGCGGTCCCGGAGCAGCTGCTCGAAGTGCGGGCTGCCCACCTCCTCCTCGCCCTCGACGAGGAACCTCACGTTGACGGGCAGCCTCCCGTCGCCGGCCAGCAGGCCCCGGACCGCTTCGATCTGGTAGAGGACCTGCCCCTTGTCGTCCACCGCCCCGCGGGCCCGGCACTCTCCGTCGACGACCACGGGCTCGAACGGCGGGGAGCGCCACTCCTCGAGGGGGTCGACGGGCTGGACGTCGTGGTGGCCGTAGACCACCACCGTGGGGGCGCCCGTGCCGGCGTGCAACCAGTCGGCGTACACGGCCGGGGCACCCGGGGTGTCCACGACCTCGACGTGCTCCAGGCCGGCGGCAGCGAGGAGGGCGGCGGTGAACTCGGCCGAGCGCCGGACGTCGCCGGCGTGGTCGGGATCGGCCGAGACGGAGGGGATGCGAAGCCATTGGAGGAGCGAGTCGACGATGCGGTCGCGCTCGGCGGCGACGTGGCCGGCCAGGGCCAGACCCGCCTCAGCGGGTGCGCTGGCGCGCCGCGTCTCCGTTCGTCCTGGGGAGCTCTCCGGCCTGGGGACCATCTCGAGCGAGGCTAGCGCCGGCCCGCCGGCGCGAGACTCGGGGCCGTGAGCGGCCCCCACCCCCACCCGATGCATGGCGGGTGAGTTCGACGACATCCGGGCGCGGCTGCAGGGCATCGCCGACGAGCTGACCGACCTGGCCATCGAGCGCCTGCGGGAGTCCATCGACGCAGGGGGCTCGGAGCTGCCGGTGGACGAGCGCCGTCTGACGCGCGCCCGCCGGGCGGTGGAGAAGGCGGCCGCCATCCTGGGGGAGGGTGATGACGGCGACGAGGACTGGCCCTGAGGCGGCCGAGTCATCGCTCGGGGAGCGGCCCGGGGGGCGGGGCGGTGGCCAGGTGGTTGAGCCGGTCGATCAGGTGGCGCAGCCGCCCGTGGCTGAGCCGGTCGAAGCGCAGCACGACCCGGGGCAACTCGACGTGGTCGCCCTCCGCCACCTCGGCCGGGAGCGGCCCGGACGCTTCGATGGTGCCGTCGACGCAGATGTCGGCGAACTCCTCGGTCAGGTCCTTGAGCTCGCGGGCGGTGGGCGCGGCGCGCAGGCGGATCACGAGCAGCTCGCCCACGAAGCGCCGGGACTGGTAGTTCCGGTAGAAGCCGAGCACCTCGTCCGCGGCCTCGCGCACGTCGTCGGTGATGCGGTAGAGCGTGCGGTCGGCGGGCGAGACGAGCCCACGGGCGGCGACCTCTTCGGTGAGGAAGCCGTCCCAGGTGTGCCAGTAGGTGCCGTGAGGCACCTCGAGCAGCACGATGGGCGCCGGCTCCGCCTTCCCGGTCTGAAGGAGGGTGAGCAGCTCGAGCGCCTCGTCCAAGGTGCCGAAGCCGCCCGGCAGGGCCACGAAGGCCAGGGACTCCTTCACCAGCATCAGCTTGCGGGTGAAGAAGTACCGCATCTCCACCAATTTGGGGTCCCCGGCGATGAACTCGTTGGCGCCCTGCTCGAAGGGCAGGCGGATGTTGATGCCGAACGACCTCTCCCGGCCGGCGCCCTCGAGGCCGGCGGCCATGATCCCGGGGCCGGCGCCGGTGATCACCATCCACCCGGCGCCGGCCAGCAAGGAGGCGAGGTCGCGGGCCTGGGCGTAGAGCGGATCGGCCGGAAGGGTGCGGGCCGAGCCGAAGATCGTGGCCTTGGGGACGTCCTGGTAGGGGGCGAACACCTGGAAGGCGGTGCGCATCTCCTTGAGGGCGGCGTTGGTGATCTTCAGGTTCAGCCGGCTGGTGCCGTCCTCGCCCAGGCCGACGGCGGTGGACAGGATCTCGAAGAGCTGGTCGCGGTTGGCCTTGGGCGCCACCAGCTCGAGGATCTCGAGAAGGCGGCGGTCGAGCTCGGGGTCACCGGTGCAGTACCGGGGCAGGCGGTCGGTCACTGGTCCTGGCGGTGGGATCAGGCGACGGCGGCGACGGGCTCGTAGAGTGTGGTCCGCTGGACGAGCGGCCGGCCCAGCGGCTCGACGACCTCGCGGAAGCCGGCCTCGTCCATCGTCTGACCGTGGGTGGCGCCGGCGGCCCGGGAGATGTTCTCGTCCATCAGGGTGCCGCCCAGGTCGTTGACCCCGGCCCTGAGGGCCTGACGGGCGCCGGTGGGGCCCATCTTCACCCAGGACACCTGAACGTTGGGGACCCACCCGTGGTAGGCGATGCGGGCCACGGCGTGGAGGAGCAGCGCCTCCCGGAAGGTCGGGCCCCGGCGGCTCTTGCCCTGCAGGTAGATGGGCGCCGCCATGTGGACGAAGGGCAGGGGTACGAACTCGGTGAAGCCGCCCGTCTCCTTCTGGAGGGCCCTCGTCCGCACCAGGTGCCGGGCCCAGTGGAGGGGCTGTTCGACGGAGCCGAACATGATGGTGATGTTGGACCGCAGCCCGACCGAGTGGGCGGTGCGATGGACCTCCAACCACTCCTCGGTGTCGACCTTGTCGGGGCACAGGACGGCGCGCACCTCGTCGTCGAGGATCTCGGCGGCGGTGCCCGGCAGCGTCCGCAGACCGGCGGCCATCAGCCGGCGGAGGTAGTCGCCCAGCGGTTCCCCCAGGCGCCGGGCCCCCTCGCTCACCTCCAGGGCGGTGAAGCCGTGGATGTGAATGGCGGGCGACGCCTCCCGCACCGCCTTGAGCACCTCGACGTAGTAGTCGCCGTCGAAGCTCGGGTGGATGCCGCCCTGCAGGCACACCTCGGTGGCCCCCCGCGCCTCGGCCTCGGCCACGCGACGGGTGATCTCGTCGAGGCCGAGGAGGTACGGGGCGCCTCGGAGGTTGAGCGACAGCGGTCCTTTGGAGAAGGCGCAGAACCGGCACTTGAAGGTGCAGACGTTGGTGTAGTTGATGTTGCGGTTCGCCACCCAGGTCACGGCCTCGCCCACCGCCCGACGACGGAGCTCGTCGGCCACCTCGGCCACCGCCGCCACCTCCGGTCCCCTGGCGCGGAAGAGGCTGACGATCTCCTCCACGCCCACCTCCTGGCCGAGCGTGACGCCGGCCAGCACCTCGCCGACGGCACCCCCTGCCCGCACCGTCGGAGCGGGGAGGAGAAGAGGTGGGCTCTCGTCCCCTCCGGAGAACCAGCCCACCTGGTCTCGCCCCAAGCCCTCGGCGTCGCTGCGGTCCATCACCGGGAAGCGCATGGCCGGGTGGAGCCACCGCTGCGGCGCCGACGCGTACTCCGGGTAGATCGGGAGCCTCGGTGCCAGGGCGAACCCCCGGGCCTCCGTCGCCGTGGCCAGAAGCTGGAGGGCAGGCCACGGCCGCTCGGGGTTCACGTGGTCGGGGGTGACGGGGGAGACCCCGCCCCAGTCGTCGATGCCGCACTCGAGCAGTGGCGCGAAGTCGTCCGAGAGGTTGGGTGGGGCCTGGAGGTGGACCTGCGGCGGCAGGACGAGGCGGGCCACGGCCAGCGACCAGCGGTACTCGAGATCGGGGCAGGGCGGGCGTTGGGACATGGACGTGGCCGGCTTGGGCAGGAAGTTCTGCACGATCACCTCCTGCACGTGACCGTGCCGGCGGTGGGAGGCGGCGATGGCCTCGAGAGCGACGAGGCGGTCGTGGCGGCTCTCACCGATGCCGCACAGGATGCCGGTGGTGAACGGGATGGCCAGGCGCCCGGCCGCCTCCAGGGTGGCCAGCCGCCGCTCCGGAGCCTTGTCCGGAGAGCCGGCGTGACACTCCAGGGCCGGGTTGAGCGACTCGAGCATCATGCCCTGCGAGGCCGTCACCTCCCGCAAGCGGGCCAGCTCGCCGGGGAACAAGGCGCCGGCGTTGGCGTGGGGCAGCAGGCCGGTCTCGTCCCGTACCAGGGCGCACATGGCCACCAGGTAGTCCACCGTGGAGTCGTGGCCGCGCCGGCGCAGCCACTCGGCGGCCGCCCGATATCGCAGCTCGGGGCGCTCCCCGAGGGTGAAGAGGGCCTCGTGACAACCGGCCGCGGCGCCGGACCGGGCCACGTCCAGCACCTGCTCCGGAGACAGGTAGGGGTCGACCAGGCGGCCGGGTGGCTGGGCGAAGGTGCAGTACCCGCACCGGTCCCGGCACAGGTGGGTCAGGGGGACGAACACCTTGGGGGAGTACGTGACGCGGGTGCCGTGGGCACGGTCGCGCACCTCGGCGGCGGCGGCCTCCAGCTCGGCGAGTGGAGCGGCCGCCAGGTCCAGTGCCATGGGCGGCACCTTAGGCTTCGCCCTGTCCACCTCGCGACAGAGCGCCAGGAGCTGGCGGGCTGGCGCGAGGTGAAGACCGGCGGGCCGTGGAACCGGGCCCTACCGGGGGGCGGCGGCGGGGTCGACCAACCACACCACCCGGCCGGCCCGCACCCGCGCCGCGGGGAGGTCCTCGCCGTCGGCGATGCGCTGCATCGCCTCCTGCTTCTCCTCGCCCATCACCGTGAACAGGGCCAGGTTGGCCCGGGCCAGGCCGGAAAAGGTGAGGGTCATGCGAGGGTAGGGGTTCTGGCCGGTGGGGTCGGCGTTCATCACGACGAGACGCCCCGGGTCGGCGTCGAGCGCGGGGGAACCCGGGAAGAGGGAGGCGGTGTGGCCGTCCGGGCCCAGGCCGAGGTGGACGAGGTCGAAGCGACCGAGCTCGCCGATCCGCAACTGGTAGGGGTCGGCGCCCTCCTCGCAGCGCATGGGGTGCACGGCGTGGGCCGCCCCGACCCGCTCCAGCAGGGCCTGGCGACCCAGGCGCTCGTTCGAGTCCGGGTCGTCGGGCGGCACGCAACGCTCGTCGCCCCAGTACACGTCGACCATCCACCAGTTCATCCTCGACGGGCTGACGGCGGCCAGTCGCTCGTAGCACCGGCGGGCCGTGTCGCCGCCCGACAGGGCCATGGAGAAGTCCTCGTCGGGCCGGTTGTGGAACGCCTCGATGACGCGTTCCGCGAACTCGCCCGGCACGTCGTCCACCACGATCAGCTCGCCGATCATGGGGCCACGGTCTTCCGACCGGGGCCCCGCCGACGTGCTGTGGTCATCGCCTCTCCCGCCCCCGCTCGCCCACGGGCGCAGCCTACGGTGTCCTCCTCTTCAGCGGTACCGCCAGTTCGCCCTGCCAGCCGGGGGCGACGGGCGCCTACGGGGGTCCGTCCTGCCAGGCCAGGGCGGCCTGCTGGGCCTGCTCGTAGGCGCGGTCGCGCTCGAGGTGGGTGAGGCACTCGGCCAGCGACCAGGGCAGCGAGTCGTCGGGCAGCGACCGGTGGTCTTGACGGGACGGTCCTCCCTCCACGCGAGCGCTGGACCGCAGCAGCCGCTTGTCCTCCACCCGCTCCACCGTGAAGGTTCCGACGGCGCCATCGTGCTCGGCGGTCAGGCGCAGGACCATGTGGCTGGCGTCCCGGAGGTCGACGCTCGACCGAGGGAGGCCGAGGCGCGACACCAGCCAGCCACCGAGGAGGTACCGGGGCCCGGGCTTGCCGATCACCTCGGCTCGCTGCACCCCGGCGAGGAAGGGTCGCAACGGCGCCGGGTCGAAGAGCCCGGCCAGCAGCTCGCGCCAGGGGCGGAGGCGGACCCACGAGAGGTCGATCACGGTGTAGCGCCGGATGAGGTTGGCCAGGCCCGGCAGCATCTCCTCGCCGCCCGCCTCCTTGGTGTCGACCAGCACGGCGTCGGCGGCGGCCAGGAGGGCGTCCGAGGGCTGGACCAGCCGGCTCACCAGCCAGACGACGACCGGCAGGTCGGGCAGGGTGAGGGGCTCGATCAGCGAGTCGAGGTGGTCGAGGACCGGTCCCCGCACCCGCAGGGTCAACTCCTCGGACCACGAGGCCTGGCCCTCGGCCTCCGCTTCCCGCAGGAGCACCTCGGCGTCGAGGCCGGGGGCTCGGCCGCTTCCCTCGTCACAGACGAGGACGATGGTCCGCCCGGGGTGGCGCCCGCCCAGGCGGTGGATGGTGGAGCAGGCTCGCTCGCCCTCCGCCGCGCTGGTGGCCAGGACGACCAGGTTCACCACGCTGGTCCTCGTGGCGGTGCGATGCTGGCCTCGGCGCAGCTCGGCCAGGGCGTCGAGCACCTCGCCGACGCGGGCCCCCTCGCGCCGCCAGGCGCCCAGCTCGACGCCGTCGGCGACGGAGGTCATGGGCTGCGCCAGCGCCGGCCCTCGCGCTCGAGGAGGCGGTCGGCCTCCTTGGGACCCCAGCTGCCGGCCGGGTAGGTAGGGATCGTGGTGCGGTCGTCGGCCGACCAGGCGGCGAGGATGGGGTCGACGATCTTCCAGGCCTGCTCCACCTCGTCGGTTCGGATGAACAGCGTGGGGTCACCCACCATGGCGTCGAGCAGGAGGCGCTCGTAGGCGTCGGGCGCCTCCTCCAGGAAGGCGGCACCGTACGAGAAGTCCATCGACACGGTGCGCACGCGGAAGGCCTGGCCGGGGACCTTGGCCCCGAACCGCAGGGTGATGCCCTCGTCGGGCTGGATCCGTAGCACCAGGGCGTTGGGCCCGAGGCCCTGGGTGGCCTGCGGGGGGAAGGGGAGGTGGGGCACGTCGTGGAACTCCATGGCCACCTCCGTCATGCGCTTGGGCAGGCGCTTGCCGGTGCGCACGTAGAAGGGCACGCCGGCCCAGCGCCAGTTGTCCACCCGCAGGCGCATGGCGACGTAGGTCTCGGTCCGGCTGTGCGGCGACACGTCCTCCTCCTCGGTGTAGCCGCTCACGTGCTCGCCCTCGACCCACCCCTCGCCGTATTGGGCCCGCACCACCTCGGTGCTGACCTCGGTGGCGTCGGGGATGTCGACGGCCCGGAGGGCCTTGACCTTCTCGTCGCGGATGCCCTTGGCGTCGACCGTGACCGGGGGCTCCATGAGGGTGAGGGCGAGCACCTGGAGGACGTGGTTCTGGACGATGTCGCGCAGGGCACCAGCCCTCTCGTAGAAGCCGCCGCGATGGCCCACGCCCAGCGACTCGGCCACGGTGATCTGCACGTGGTCGACGTAGCGGCGGTTCCAGATGGGCTCGAAGATGGCGTTGGCGAACCGCAGGGCGATGACGTTCTGGACCGTCTCCTTCCCGAGGTAGTGGTCGATCCGATAGACCTGCTCTTCGGCGAACACGTCCAGGACGGCTTGGTCGAGGTGGCGGGCGCTGTGCAGGTCGTGGCCGTAGGGCTTCTCGAAGACGATGCGCACGAACGAGTCGTCGTACTTCGGCAGGTTCATCCCGTGCTCGCCCATGGCGGCGGCCACCTTCTCGAAGACCCCGGGCACGGTGGCGAGGTAGTACACCCGGTTCCCACCCGTCCCGCGCTCGTCGTCCACCTCGCCGAGCACCTGCTTGAGCCGGTCGAACGTCTCGGGTTCGGCATAGTCGCCGGCCACGTAGCGGAACCCGGCCACCAGGCTCTCCCACGCGGCACTCGGCTTCTCGACGGCCTCGAGCATGCGCTGGCGGAAGTCCTCGTCGGTCATCTCGGTACGGGCCACGCCGACCACCGAGAAAGCGGGCGGGAGCTGGCGGTTGGCGGCCAGCTGCTCGAGGGCGGGCATCAGCTTGCGGCTGGTCAGGTCGCCCGAGGCGCCGAAGACGACCAGGACGCACGGGGGGGCCCGCCGCTCGGAGTCGAGGCCCTCCCGGAGGGGGTTTTCGGAAGGGGGGTCGGGGGCGGTGCCGACCGGATCGGCCAACTCAGAGCTCGGAGCTGGGGGGGCCCGGGGCAGCAGCGTCGGGGGGCTCTGCAGCAGCCGACTCGGTCAGGATGCGGTGGCCTCCGAACTGGTTGCGGAGGGCGGCCACGATCCGGGCCGCGAAGCGCTCGTCATCCCGGGAGGCGAACCGGGCGAACAGCGAGGAGGTGATCACCGGGGCGGCGACGGAGCGGAGGACGGCCTCCTCCACCGTCCAGCGTCCCTCGCCGGAGTCCTCCACGTAGCCCCGGATGTGCTTGAACTCCTCCGGGTCGGCAAGGGCCAGCTCGGCCAGCTCCAGCAGCCATGAGCGCACCACCGAGCCGTGGTTCCAGAGGGAGGCCACCCGGTGGAGGTCGATCCCGAACTCCGGGGCCGCGTCGAGCAGGGCGAAGCCCTCGGCGTAGGCCTGCAGCATCCCGTACTCGATGCCGTTGTGGATCATCTTGGTGTAGTGGCCGGCGCCCGAGGGGCCGACATGGGCGTAGCCGTCGGTGGGAGCCAGGTCCACGAAGACCGGCTCGAGGCGGCGCACGCCCTCGGCCTCGCCGCCGACCATGAGGCAGTAGCCGTTCTCGAGCCCCCACACGCCGCCCGACACCCCGGCGTCGAGGAAGGCGACGCCGCGCTCGGCCAGGTCGGCCGACGTGCGCTGGGCCAGCTTGTAGTTCGAGTTGCCCCCGTCCACGACGGTGTCGCCGGCGTCGAGCAGGCGGGCCACGGCCTCGACGGTGGAGCGGGTCGGCTCTCCGGACGGAACCATGATCCACACCGCACGCGGGGGCTCCAGGCGGGCCACGAGGTCATCCAGGTCGCTGGCCGGTATGGCTCCGTGGCCGGCCGCCTTCTCCACGGCGGCGGCGTCGAGGTCGAAGGCGACCACCTCGTGGCCGTGGTCGACCAGGCGCTGGGTCATGTTCGCCCCCATGCGCCCGAGGCCGATCATGCCCAACCTCATGGCCCGCGCCCCAGCCCCGAGCTCCTCCTCCACGGGGCCGTCACCGCACCTCCTTGAGGTCGTCCACCGCCACCCGCAGCACGCGGCGGTCCTTGTCCAGCAGGCTCTGGTAGTCCCCGAGGGCCTGGGCCTTGATCACCGTGTTGAAGTCGTACGGGAAGGTCGGGATGGGCACCGATGCGGCCGCCGTGCGGCGCACGACCTGGACCGCCACCACGGTGTTGGGGCCTCCCTTGTGCAGCTGGCCGGTGGAGTGGAGGAAGCGTGGCCCGTAGCCGGCGGTGACGGCCATGCCGCCGAGCCCGTCGCGGAAGGAGCGTCGCAGGCGCTCGAGGGCCGCGTCCTGGCCGTACGGCAGGTAGGCCTGGAGGGAGACGTAGTCACCGGGCCGGGCCTGCTCGGTCAGCCACTTTCCGACCGTCTCCGGGTCGCCGGCGTCGACCTCGGGCAAGGGGAGGGAGTCGAGGACCTTGGCCGTGTTGGTCTTGGACTCGGCCACGTCGGGCTGGTCGAAGGGGTCGACGCCCAGGACGTGGCCCGCCGCTGCCGTGGCCAGCTCCCAGCGGAGGAACTCGGCCCCGAGGTCGCTGGGCTCGTCGATCTCGAGCGCCACCACGTGGCGATCCTCACCCTTCTCCAGCTCGGTGGTGGGGACGGGGATGCAGCCCTTGCCCCACTTGCCGGTGGACTCGGCGATGAGCTGTTCCACCCACAGGCCGAAGGCGGAGAAGCGTTCGGGGACCACGACGGTGACCTTGTCCCGGCCTTCGCAGGCGGCCTGTCCCATGGCCACGCCCAGCTCGACGGCCGCCTCCCGGTCGGCGCCGATCGCTCGTTCGCACAGTGCGGCTACGTCGACGCCGCAGAGGACGGCCGGCACCAGCCCGAAGTAGGACAGCACCGAGTAGCGGCCGCCGATGTCCGCCGGGTTGAGGAACACGCGGTTGAACCCGCCGTCCTCGGCCAGCTCGGCCAGCGGGGTACCGGGATCGGTGATGGCGGCGTAGCGGCTGCCGTCGGGGACGCGCGCCCAGCAGTAGGACAGAAGGGCCTTGACCTCGAAGGTGGTGCCCGACTTCGACGACACCAGGAAGAAGGCGTCGTCGAGGTCGACCGAGGACACCGTCTCCGGCTCGGTGGTGTCGAGCACGACGAGGCGGTCCGATCCGACAGCCGCCCGCAGGACCTCAGGGCCGAGCGAGGAGCCACCCATCCCGAGCAGCACGACCTTGGAGGCCTCCACGGTGGACGCCCAGGACGCCAGCTCGGCCGCCTCGTGGTGCATCCGTTCCGGCACGGCCAGCCAGCCCAGCCGACTGGGCGCCACGTTGCCCTCCGGCCACAGGGAGGCGTCACCCCTCAGCAGGCGCTCCAGCAGCTCGCTCACCGCTCCAGCCACCTCGATCGACGCCAGGAGCGGCGCGCCATCGTCATCGGTCCGCTCGCCTCCACTCGCGCACGCGCCGTCTAGCCCGCAGGTCCCGAGGCCCCGGCCGGCGCCGTCGGCACGGCCAAGGAGGCGGCCTTGTCGGCGAGGGTGGCGCTCAGGTCGTCATAGGACTTGGAGAACGAGGCGACCCCTTCCTTCTCGAGGACCGCCGCCACGTCGTCCATGTCCACCCCGAGGTCGGCCAGCCGCTCGAGCGTCCGGCGGGCCTCCTCGACGCCGTCGTCCACGCTTCGAGCCAAGGCGCCGTGGTCGAGGAAGGCGGCGAGGGTGGAGTCCGGCATGGTGTTCACGGTCTGAGGTCCGATGAGGCTGTCCACGTAGAGCAGGTCCGGATAGGCGGGGTTCTTGGTGGACGTGGACGCCCACAGCGGGCGCTGCGGGTGGGCGCCCCTGGCCCGGAGTCGCTCCCAGCGGGCGCCCGAGAAGCGCTCGAGGAAGAGCTGGTAGGCCAGCTTGGCCTGTGCCACCGCTGCCCGCCCCTGGAGGGAGGCCGCCTGGCCGGCCAGCGCGGTGTCGGACCCGTCCGAAAGGGCCTCGAGCCGGCGGTCCACCTCGGTGTCGACCCGGCTGACGAAGAAGGAGGCCACGCTGTGCACCCGGCTCAGGTCCCCTTCGTGGGCCTCGAGCCCCGAGAGGTAGGCCTCGATCACCTCGGCGTAGCGGTCGAGGCCGAAGATCAGGGTGATGTTGATGCTCCTGCCCTCGGCGATCATCTGGCGGACGGCGGGAAGGCCCTCCTCCGTCGCCGGGATCTTCACCAGGAGGTTGGGCCGGTCGATGCGCTGGTGCAGCCACCTCGCCGCCGCCACCGTCGCCGCCGTGTCCCTGGCGATGGCCGGCGACACCTCCAACGACACGAACCCGTCCTCGCCCCCGCTGGCCTCGTGCAGAGGGCGGAGCAGCTCAAGGGCGGCGATGATGTCGGTGACGACGAGTGCCCAGTAGGCGTCCTCGATGGAGTGCGTCCCCACCAGGGCCGAGAACTGCTCGTCGTAGTCGGTCCCGGCCGAGATGGCCTTCTGGAAGATGGTGGGGTTGGAGGTCACGCCGCGAACCCCCACGTCGATCAGCGACTGAAGCTTGCCCTGGCGGATCATGGGACGGGTGAGGTTGTCGATCCAGGGGCTCTGCCCCTGTTCGTCGAACAACCGCTGCAGGCGCGTCATGGGCAGCGCCTCACCACCCCTCGGCCAGCTCGGCCAGCAGTGCCTTGGCCCGCTCGGCCACGTGGTCAGGCGTGAAGCCGAGCTTCTCCGACACGGTGGCGCCGGCGGCCGAGGCGCCGAAGCCGTCGATGGACACGGAGTCGTCGGCCCAGCGGTCCCAGCCGAACGAGGCGGCCGCCTCCACCGCCAGGGTCGGCTTGTCCGAGGGCAGCACCGCCTCCTGGTACTCGTCGCCCTGGTCCTCGAACAGCTCCCAGGAGGGCATGGACACGACCCTGGCCCGGACGTTCTCGGCGGCGAGCCTCTCCGCCGCTCCCACGCAGACGTGGACCTCGCTGCCCGTGCCGACCAGCACGATCTCCGGATCGTCGGCGGGGCCCAGCACGTAGGCGCCCCGAGCCAGGTCGGCTGTGCGATCGGCCGTCCCCTCGAGCACCGGCACCTTCTGGCCGCTCAAGACCAGGGCGGTGGGCCCGTTCGAGTCCAGCGCCACCCGCCAGGCGTGGACCACCTCGTTGGCGTCGGCCGGACGGATGACCCGCAGCCCGGGCATGGCGCGCGCCGCCGCCAATTGCTCCACCGGCTGGTGGGTGGGGCCGTCCTCGCCCGGGCCCTCGGAGTCGTGGGTCCAGGAGTAGACGACCTTGGCCTGGGTGACGGCGGCCGAGCGCACCGAGGCCCGCATGGAGTCGCTGCAGATGAAGGACGTCCCTCCGACGGGGACGATGCCGCCATGGAGGGCGGCGCCGTTCAAGACGGAACCCATGCCGTGCTCCCGCGCCCCGAAGCAGACCAGGCGACCCCGAGGGTCGGCGGCGGACTGCACCCCGTGGTCGGCCAGCTTGGTCCCAGTGTTCCCCGTGAGGTCGGCCCCTCCCGCCACCAGGCCGGGCACCACGTCGGCCACGGCGTTGATGCAGTCGTTGCTGGCCGCCCGGGTGGCGTGGTGGTCGCCGGCCTGGTAGGTGGGCAGCTTGGCGTGCCAGCCGTCCAGGCCGCGGCCGCTCAGGCACGCCTCCAGCTGCGGGCGGTCGCCGTCCCACCCCTCCAGGCGTTGCGCCCATTCGCGGCGCCACGCCTGGCCGCGGGGGACGCAGGCCCGGTACAGCTCGAGCACCTCATCCGGCACCCAGAACGTCTCGTCGGCGGGCAGGCCCAGGGCCTCCTTGGTGGCGCGGACCTCCTCCTCGCCCAGCGGGTGGCCGTGCGCCTGCTCGGTGTCAATGGGCGAGGGCCAGCCGAGGTGGCTGCGGAGCACGATCAGCGACGGTCGGTCCTCCACCGCCATGGCCCGGCGCAGGGAGTCCTCCAGGGCGGCGGTGTCGTTGGCGACGTCGCCGATGGGGTCCACCTGCCACCCGTAGGCCTCGAAGCGCTTGACCACGTCCTCGCTGAAGGACAGTTCGGTGGGGCTGCCGACGGTGACGTGGCTGGCGTCGTAGACGTAGACCAGCCGGCCGAGGCCGAGGTGACCGGCCAGCGAGGCCGCCTCGTGGCTGATCCCCTCCTGGAGGTCGCCGTCGCTGCAGACCACGAAGGTGTGGTGGTCGCACACCTCGGGCCCGAAGGTGGCGCGAAGCCAGCGCTCGGCCAGCCCCATGCCGACGGCGTTGGCGAAGCCCTCGCCCAAGGGGCCGGTGGTCACCTCGACGCCCTCGGCGTGGTAGGCGTCGGGGTGGCCCGGGGTCTTGCCGCCCCCCTGGCGGAAGGCTCGGAGGTCGTCGAGGCTCAGCTCGTAGCCGGTGAGGTAGAGCATCGAGTACAGCAGGATCGAGGCGTGGCCGGCGGAGACCACGAAGCGGTCGCGGTCGGGCCAGCTCGGCTCCGACGGGTCGTGGCGCATGACCCGAGTCCACAGCACGTGGGCGAGGGGAGCCAGGGCCATGGCCGGGCCGCAGTGCCCCGAGCCCGCCCGCTGGGGCGCGTCCAGGGCCAGCCCCCGGATGACGTTGATGCCCAGCTGCTCGTGGCGGGTCTCGTCACCCATCGGACTCACCCTAGTGAGCGACGGAGGATCGAGTCTCAGGCGCTGACCAGCCGGCGGGCGGCCTCGACGATCTTGTCGGCGTCGATGCCGGCGGCCCCGAGGAGCTGCTGCGGCTTGCCCGATGTGGGCATGATCCGCACGGCCAGCTTGGCCACGCGCACCCTCGGCCCCGACTCGGCGAACGCGTCCAGCACGGCGTCACCCAACCCGCCCTCGGGCCAGTGGTCCTCGACGGTCACCAGCCGCCCTCCCGTCGCCTCGGCGGCGGCGTACAGGGTCTCGGTGTCCACCGGCTTCACCGAGTAGAGGTCGATCACCCTGGCGCTCAGATCCTCGGCGGCGAGAGCGTCGGCCGCCTTCATGGCCTCGGGGATGGTGATCCCGGCGGCGATGATGGTCACGTCGTCGTCGTCGGAGGAGCGCAGCACGTGGCTGCCCCCGATGCGGAACTCCTGGTCCGCCTCGTAGATCACCGCCGTCGAGCCCCGGGTGGTGCGCAGATAGGAGATGCCGGGCTGGTCGGCCATGGCGGCGACCAGTTGCACGGTCTGGTTGGCGTCGCAGGGATACAGGACGGTGCTGCCGTACACGGCCCGCAAGGACGCCATGTCCTCCAGGCCCATCTGGGAAGGGCCGTCCTCACCGATGGACACGCCGGCGTGGGAGCCGACGAGGCGGATGTCGGCCTCGCTGACCGCGGCCATGCGGACGAAGTCGTAGGCCCGGGCCAGGAAGGCGGCGAAGGTGGAGGCGAACGGCACCCAGTGGCGCACCTGCATGCCCACGGCGGCGGCGACCATCTGCTGCTCGGCGATGTACATCTCGAAGAAGCGCTCGGGATGGGCGTCGCGGAAGATCTCGGAGTAGGTGGAGTTGGACACCTCACCATCGAGGGCCACGACGTCACCCCGCAGGTCGCCCAGGGCGGCCAGCGCCTCGCCGTAGGCCTTTCGGGTGGCCACCTCGTCGCCCACCTCGTAGCGGGGCATGGCGCTCTCGCCGGTGGCGAAGACGTGAGGCTTGCCGTCCGAGACCGGCCCCGACACCGTGATGGTCAGGTCGCGCGGGCCGCCCAGGTCCTCGATGGCCTGCTCGGCGTCCTTGATCGGCTTGCCGTGGAAGTCGTCCTGGTCCTCCACGGCCTTGACCCCGCGGCCCTTCAGGGTCTGGGCGACGATCACGGTCGGCTTGCCCTCGGTGGCGACCGCCTCGGCGTAGGCATCGTCGATGGCGCCCACGTCGTGCCCGTCGATCTCGATGGTGTGCCATCCCGAGGCCCGGGCCCGGTCGGAGTACGAGCTCAGGTTCCAGCCGTGCATGGTCTCGCCCCGCTGGCCCAGGCGGTTGACGTCGATGATGGCGGTCAGGTTGTCCAGCTCGGCGTAGGACCCGTGCTCGAAGGCCTCCCACATGGAGCCCTCGGCCATCTCGCTGTCCCCGCAGAGCACCCAAACCCGGGACGGCAGGCGATCGAGCCGCTTGGCGGCCAGGGCCACACCGACACCGACGGGCAGCCCCTGGCCCAGGGAACCGGTGGCCACGTCGACCCAGGGCAGCTTGGGGGTGGGGTGCCCCTCGAGGCGGCTGCCGAACTTGCGGTAGCTCAGCAGCTCCTCGTCCGAGATCGCCCCGACCGCCTTGTAGATGGCATAGAGGAGGGGGGAGGCGTGACCCTTGGAGAAGATCAGGTGGTCGTTGTTGGGGTTCTCGGGATCGGCGAAGTCGTAGTGCAGGTACTTGCCGAGCAGCACCGCCATGAGCTCGGCGGCCGACATCGAGGAGGTCGGGTGCCCGGAGCCCCCGGCGTCACTCGTCCGCACCGAATCGACGCGAAGCTGCTGGGCCAGTTCGGCCCATGTCTCATGTTCGTTCATGCCAACCTCTCCACTCGCCGCGTGTGGCCGCCCATGCTACAGCCATGGCTGCACCCCGCACCCCTGCCGTCATCGCTCCCGTAGGAGGGCGATCGAGGCGGTGAACCCGTGGACGAAGTTCCGGCCACCGATAGGACCGAACTCCCCGGCGGCGAAGAACCCCGCCGAAGGGACCCCCACCCGCTCGTGGAGGACCGCCGCGTCGTGGTCCGAGGTGCCGAAGAGGCGCACGCCTCGTCCGTTGCAGGTGAACAACAGCGCGGCGTCGGCGTCGTGGCCGGCCAGCAGGTGCCGGAGATCCTCGTCGGCCGTCGCCGCGTCGCGCACGTGGAACTGCACCGTGGTCCCCACCGTGACGAGGTCGTTGACGGCGATGGCGCCGTTCTCCTGGTCTGCCCCCAAGACGTTGCGGACCAGGAAGTCACCGCGGTCGAACTCCGCCTTGTGCTCGTCGATGACCTGGCCCAGGTGCAGGCCCTGGTTGATGAGGCGCACGTCCTCCTCGGGCATGCCGCCCCTCGCCATGCGGAGCAACCGCTCCAGGGCGGGCTCGCCGCCGAGCTCGTAGACGATGTTGCGCTCGGCCCTGGTGACCACGTACGGCTGCCCCACCGGCCTGCATCCCTGCGAGACCACCGTCTCCACCTCCACACCCGGGCCGAGGAGGGCGCCCACGGCGCCCGAGGTGAAGATCTCGCCGTCGAGGGCCAGCCGGTTCCCGCCCGGCCCCCTCGCGGCCGAGGCGTTGCCCCCGATGACGGGCAGCCCGGGGTGGCGGCGGGCCAGCTCGGCGTAGAAGGCCTCCGCCGGGAACGAGAAGGGGTCGGCGAGGAGCAGGAGGGCGCCCGGGTCGAACGCCACGTCCTCCGGCCAGCCGGTGACGGAGACGCCGTCGGGCGTCTGCCGCGCCTCCAATCGCACCGGGACCACGGGCCCGAAGCGTCCCGCCCACAGGCTGACGCCCGCCTCCTCCTCCACCTCCCGGGCCGTACCCACCACCGACACGGCGGCGCAGCCGAGCACGGTGCGGGGCCGGAGGAGCGACCGCACCGCCGCCGTGGCGTCCTCGAGGGCTCCGGCGTGGGCCGGCGTGACGAACACCATGGCCAGGTCGACGCCCTCCCCGAGGCGCTCGAGGACCTGGCCCGTCACCTCGCCGACGGCGTGGGCGGTGACGGGGTGCAGCGACAAGGCGGCGGCGAAGGGCATCTTCAGACGGGCGGCAGCAGGGTGAGCGGGACGACCGTGGCCGCATCTTGGCCGACCCGACAGTGGGCCTCGATGGTAGCTGGAGCGGGGAAGGTCAGCTCACCTCTCACCAGCCGGTAGGTGAACTTGCCCGGCTCCACCATGAACGGTGAGGCGTTGCGGGCGACCTCTTCGCCGGCCTCGTTCCGGAACACCACCTCGAGCACGCCGTTCCCGGGCTCGTTCGGCCGGCAGCGGATGAGCACGACCAGGTGGGGCGCGATGGTCACGGGCGGGGCACTCGGAGCGGCGAGGGAGAACATGATCCCGGACAGGTCGATCCGGGTGGCCGGCCCTGGCGCCTGACGCAGGTCGATGCTCTCGCAGAACAAGGCCGACACGATGTCCATGGCCAGACGCTACGCCGTCTTGAGCTTGGCTTCCCGGTGGCGCACCGTGGCCCAGCCTCGTCTCTCGAGCAGGCGGACCACCCACCACCCGGGGTCGATCTCGCCCGGCTGGAGGGCCAGCCGGGCCGAGGTGGGAGCGGCGTGGTGGTTGTTGTGCAGTCCCTCGCCCACCGTGATCCAGGCCAACCACTGGTTGTTGTAGGAGGTGTTGGCGTGGGGCTGGCGGCCGAAGGCGTGCCCCACGGCGTTGACGGCGGCGTTGAGCAGGAGGTAGGTGACGGTGTGGAGCCCGGCGGCCAGGAGCCCGGCCCAGGGCCCGAGCCACAGCACCAGGAGGGCGATCCCGATGCCGAGGCCGACCAGGGCGTGGTCGAAGAGCATCCGGTCCCAACGGTCCGCCGGCAGGTCGCGGGCGTAGCGAGCCACCGTCTTCTCGTCGCGAGCCACCTTGCGGTACAGCGCCACGTTGCCGAACTGCACGGTGGCGAAGCCCTCCAGGAGCGGGGAGTGCGGGTCACCCTCGACGTCGGTGAAGGCGTGGTGTTTGCGGTGGACGGCCACCCACTGGCGAGGGCGGATGCCGGTGACCACCCAGGTCAGGACCCGGAAGACGAGGGCCACGCCGGGGGAGAGGTTGAGGGCCCGGTGGGCGAGGGCGCGGTGAAGGTAGACCGTGGTGACGAGGGTGCCGAGCTGGCACAGGGCCGCGCCGACCACGAGGGCGAGAAGGACGGTGGGGATGCCCCAGCCTACACCCCTGCTTCTACCAGGTGGTAGGCGGCCGGCGGGCGGGGACGGTACCCTGGCTCGATGGCCGCTACGTCTTCACCGACGCGCCAGGCTTCACCGACGCGCCAGGCGATCCTGGCCGAGGCGCTGCGGCTGTTCTCCCAGCACGGCTACGAGGGCACGTCGCTGAACGACATCGCCGCGCTGGTGGGAATCAGGCGACCCAGCCTCCTCCACCACTTCCCCTCGAAGGAGGCGCTCTACCGCCAGGTGTTCGAGGACGCCCTGGCGGACTGGTGCAACCGGATCGGCGAGGCCACGGACGCGCCCGAGGACGGCTGGGCCCAGGTCGACCGGGTCCTCACGGCCGGCATGCGCTTCTTCGTGGAGAACCCCGAGTTCGTGCGCATCGCTCGCCGGGAGGCCCTCGACGGTGGCAGCCATCCGGGCATCAACCTGGGGGAGGCCCTCAAGCCGCTGTTTAGCCAAGCCTGCGGGTTCTTCGAGAAGGAGATGGCGGCAGGCCGCTTCCGCCGCCACGACCCCGAGCAGCTGCTGCTGACCGGCTACGGGGCGCTGCTGAGCTACTTCAGCGATCTGGCCTTCCTCGAGGTCCTCCTCGACCACGACCCGATGGCCACCGACGCCCTGGAGCGCCGCCTGGAGCACGTGCGCTCCTTCTTCCGGGCCGCCCTGGAGCCGTAGCCCTCCCGGACGCTAGGGAGCCTCGGGCCCGCCGCTGCGGCGGTCCACGTCGTCCAGGAGGCGGAGGACCTCATCCTCCTCGACGCTGGCCTCGGGGCCGTACTTGAGAGCGACCGTTCCCTTGGCGCCGCACCTCGGGCAGGCGAGGGCGGCCACCGCCACCATGTCGGCAGGGTCGGAGGCGCCCTCGGTGCGGCGCATCACCTCGAGGTGGACGTCGCAGGCCGGGCTGTCCTGGTGGCAGGCGAAGCAGCGGATCAGGCCGCCCTCCTCGGCCGCCATCTGAGCGGTGTACCCGTCGGCTTCGAGACGGCGGATGACCTCGACGAGGGTGGTCCCGTCCGAGGCGTACTCCGGCGTGCTGGCCATGGCCGTCCGACCCTACCCGGCGCGTGGTGCTCGACCGGGGGCTCGGCGGGCAGCGTCGAGGTGCAGCCGCCGGTCGCCGCCCCGGACCTAACCTCACCGGCCGTGCGCCGATGGATCTTGCCGGCGGTCCTCGCCCTCGTCACCTCCTCGTCGGCGGTGCTGGCCGTGCGCGCCCCGGGGCCGGCCGACGAGGGCGGCCAGGCGGGGCCGGCCGTGCGCGCCCCGGTGCTGTCGCCGCGCCGCTTGCCCGCGCTGTTGGCCCAGGTCGTGGCCGACACGCGCCTCCGCTCCGCCCTCGACCAGGCCCTCGGCGATCCCGCCCTCGGGGGCGGGCGGGAGCGATCGTGCCTGGTCGTGCGACACGGACGCCGGCCGATATTCGAACGCCGGCCGGACGAGCGCCTCATCCCGGCGTCGAACCTGAAGGTGCTCACGGGGCTCGCCGTGTTGGCCAAGCTGGGGCCGGGTGAGCGCCTGGTGACCGAGGTGCGGACGGGCAAGCCCACGGCCGGTGGCGTGGTCGAGGGGCCCCTCTGGCTGGTGGGCGGCGGCGACCCGCTGCTGGGCACGGTGGACTACGCCGCCTCCTTCGTGAACCAGCCGCAGCTGTACACCCCGATGGAGACCCTGGCCGACGAGGTCGTGGCGGCCGGGGTGCGCGAGGTCAGGGGCGGGGTGATGGGGGACGAGACCCGCTACGACACGCAGCGGTACGTCCCGACCTGGCGGCCGGTGTACGCCACCGCCGCCGAGGTGGGGCCGGCCAGCGCTCTCGTGGTCAACGACGGGTTCGTCGTCTTCACCCCTCGCCACGTCGCAGCCCCGGAGCCGGACGTGCACGCCGCGGGCGTGCTGACGGCGTTGCTCCAGGCTCGCGGGGTGGCGGTGACCGGCGCCCCCGGCCAGGGAAGCGCCCCCTCCGGCGCCTCCACCCTGGCCCGGGTCGCGTCGGCGCCGATGCGGGAGGTGGTCGCCGAGATGCTGCGCGAGAGCGACAACCTCACGGCCGAGCTGCTGGTCAAGGAGCTGGGTCGCCGCTACGCCGACCAGGGGACGACGGCGGCGGGGATCGGTGTGGTGCGAGAGACGCTGCTGGGAGCCGGTCTCCCTGTCGCCCACCTGGTGGCGGTGGACGGCTCCGGGCTCGACCGCTCCGACCGGGCCAGTTGCACCCTTCTCATGGCCGCTCTCGACGTCGGCGGCCGCCACGGACCGGTGGCCGCCGGCTTGCCGGTGGCGGGCAGGGACGGGACGCTGTCCCGCCGGTTCCTGGGGAACCCGGCGGCCGGTCGGCTGCAGGCCAAGACCGGGGCCCTCGAGGGGGTGGCCGGGCTCACCGGTTACCTCGACCTGCCCGGCGCCGAGCCGTTGGTGTTCTCCCTGCTGGTGAACGAGCTGCCGCGCGATGCGGTGGGCCGGGCCATCCAGGAGCGGGTCGGCGCCATCCTGGCCACCTACCCGCAGGCGCCCTCGCCCGAGGCCCTGGGGCCATGACGGCGCCGGCGGGGGTCGCCCTCCCGCTGCCGATGTTCCCCCTGGGCGCGGTGCTGTTCCCGCACATGGTGCTCCCCTTGCACGTCTTCGAGCCCCGCTACCGCGCCCTGGCACGGGACTGCCTCCGCCACGGCCAGGAGTTCGGGGTGGTCCTGATCGAGCGGGGCTCCGAGGTGGGAGGGGGCGACAGCCGCTTCGGCGTGGCCACGGTGGCCCACATCACCGAGGCCACGGAGTTCCCCGACGGCCGCTGGGCCCTGGTGTGCGTCGGTACGCGCCGCGTCCGCGTCGTCACCTGGCTCCCCGACGACCCGTACCCCCTGGCGCTGGTGGAGAACCTGGCCGAGGCCCCGCTCGACCGCCCGGCACTGGAAGCCCTGGCCGAGGCCGATCGGGCTGTGCGCCGCGCCCTCGCCCTGTCGGCCGAGCTCGACCAGCCCGCCATCCCGGCCACCGTCGAGCTGGACGCTGATCCGTCGGTGGCCGCCTACCAGCTGGCAGCCATCGCCCCGCTCGGGCCGGTCGACCAGCAGCGGGTCCTGGAGCACGACGACCCCACCGCCCGCCTGCGGCTCCTGACCGAGCTGGCCGTGGATGTGGCGACCGTGCTTGCGTACCGGCTATCCGCCGGATAAGCAGGCGTGGATGAGGGACGATCGTGACACGAAGGGGCTCCCCGCGCTGGCCACCGAGCTGTGGGCCATGGTGGTCACCTACCTCAAGCAAGAGACCGTCGTGCCCATCAAGGGCCTCGGGCGGTTCCTGCTGTTCGGCGTGGCCGGGTCCCTGGCCCTCAGCATCGGGCTCGTGCTGCTGGCACTGGCCGGGCTGCGGGCCCTCCAGACCGAGTCCGGCACCACCTTCGACGGCAACTGGTCTTGGGTCCCGTACGTCATCACCCTGATCGGGTGCGCGGTGGCCGCCGGCGTGGCGGCGAGGAGCATCGGCGCCAAGAAGCGCAAGGCGACCGAAAAGGGGTCGATGGCCTGATGGCAGCTGATGCAAGAGCCCCCGTCACCAGGGCCGACATCGAGGCCAAGCTGCGCCAGATCCGGGGCGAGGTGGAGACCACCGCCGCCGCGGCCAAGCCCTACGCCACGGCAGCCGCCGTCGCCGTGGTCGTGGTCGTGATCGGGCTCACCTACGCGCTGGGCCGGAGAAAGGGCAAGAAGCGGACCACCCTGGTCGAGATCCGCCAGCTCTGATGCTGCGTTTCCTGCAACGCATCGGGCTGAGCCGGGGCCTCGGCGGGGGCAGCCGGGCTTGGACCGTCGTCGGTGGCGTCGCCCTGGCCGTTCGACTCGTCAAGAAGATCGGCGGTGACGAGCCCAAGGTCGTCTACAGCAAGAAGCTGCGTCCCGGAGAGTCCGTCCTGGTCAGCCACGGCCGTCAACCTCGGGTCCTCCAGCCTCCGCCCTAGCCGTGGCCGGGGCCACAATGGGGGCGTGAGGGTCATGCTCCGCAACCCGCGTCGCACAATCGAGATCAGGGGGCCGCTTCTCGTCCACACCCTGCTCCAGCGCCTGGAGCTCAACCGCGAGTCCGTCCTGGTGATCCGGGGGGACACCCTCGTCACCGGCGACGCCCTCCTCGAGGACACCGACACCGTGGAGGTCCGCCCCGTCATCTCGGGTGGCGCCGGGGAGCCGAGTCGCCGATGAAGTGCCGCCGCTGCCGCCAGCCGGCGGTCGTCGAGGTGCGCCGGCACAACGCCGGCTTCTGCGCCGATTGCTTCGTGCACCACTGCCGGGAGCAGGTCCGCAGGGCGATCGCCGACTACGACATGGTGGCCGAGGGCGAGACGGTCCTGGTAGCCGTATCCGGCGGCAAGGACTCCCTCGCCCTCTGGGACATCCTCCTCGACCTCGGCTACGCCGCCGACGGGCTCTACCTCGGGCTGGGGATCGGCGACTACAGCGCGGAGTCGGGCGCCTACGCCCGCGCCTTCTCCGAGCGCCGCCCCGGGCGGCTGCTCGAGATCGACCTGCCCCGCGATCTCGGCTTCGACATCCCCACGGGGTCGGCCCTGGCCCGGCGGGTGCCCTGTTCGGCCTGTGGGCTGTCCAAGCGCCATCTGTTCAACCAGGCCGCCGTCGAGGGCGGCTACGACGTGGTGGCCACCGGTCACAACCTCGACGACGAGGCCGCCGTCCTGTTCGGCAACGTGCTTCGCTGGTCCACCGAGTACCTCGGTCGCCAGCTCCCCGTCCTGCCCGCCGAGAACGGGTTCGTGCGCAAGGCCAAGCCTCTGATCCGGTTGGGCGAGCGGGAGACGGCGGCGTACTGCGTCTTGCGGGGCATCGAGTACATCGTCGAGGAGTGCCCGATGGCCGAGGGCAACAAGCACCTCGGCTACAAGGAGGCGCTGAACGCCGTCGAGGCGACGTCGCCGGGGAGCAAGGCTGCCTTCTACTTCGGCTTCCTCGACAAGGTGTCGCACCACTTCACGCCCTACGCCGCCGAGGAACGCCGTGAGCTGGGCCGCTGTTCGTCGTGTGGGGCGGCGACGACGGGGGAGCGCTGCGCCTTCTGCAAGCTGCGGTCCCGCGCCACGGAAGCATCGTGACCCGCCCCCTGTCCGCCGGGGAGAAGGTGCTCCTCCTCGACCGCAAGTCCAGGCGCTACCTGGTCACCCTGGCCGAAGGAGGTCAGTTCCACACCCACGCCGGGTGGGTACCGCACGACGACCTCATCGGCCAGGAGGAGGGCGTGACGGCGCGGTCCACCACCGGGGCGTGGTTCCAGGTGGTTCGGCCCACGCTCGCCGACTTCGTCGTGAAGATGCGGCGGGAGGCCCAGGTGATCTACCCGAAGGACCTGGGGTCGATCCTCATGCTGGCCGACGTGTTCCCCGGGGCGCGCGTGCTCGAGGCCGGTGTCGGGTCCGGCGCCCTCTCCATGGCCCTGTTGCGGGCGGGAGCGCAGGTGGTCGGCTACGAGCTGCGTCCGGACTTCGCCGAGCTGGCCGCCGCCAACGTGGCGTCGTTCTTGGGCCCCGACGCCCTGGCCCGGTACCGGGTGGAGCGGCGCGACGTCTACGAGGGCATCGACGAGACGGGCCTCGACCGGGTGGTGCTCGACCTGCCGGAGCCGTGGCGGGCGGTGAAGTTCGCCGAGGCGGCCCTGCACCCGGGCGGGATCCTCGTGGCCTACCTGCCGAGCATCGTCCAGGTGTCGCAGCTGCGGGACGCTCTCGACGCCAGCGCCTTCGCCATGGCCGAGACCCTCGAGGTCCTGGTGAGAACGTGGCACGTCGAGGGACAGGCCGTGCGCCCCGACCACCGCATGGTCGCCCACACCGGGTTCCTCACCGCCGCCCGGCTGCTGGTACCGTCCCCCGGGGGTGAGGCCATCAGCCGCCGGGCCAATGGCGGCGGCGGGCAGGGCCCGTCGTGAACGTGCTCGACCTCGTCATCCTGGCGGCCCTCGCGTCGGCCGCGTTGGGGGGGTACCGGCTCGGCTTCCTCGCTCGGGCCGCTTCCTGGGTCGGGCTCGGCCTCGGGATCTACGTGGCCGTGCGCTTCCTGCCCGCCGCCGTCCGGGCCTTCGAGGGGCCGGACCCGACCAGCAAGCTGCTCGTCGCCCTCCTCGTGCTGCTCGGTGGCGCCTTCGCCGGCCAGGGCCTCGGGCTGCTCCTCGGCTCCTCGCTTCGCCGCTTCGTGCCCCTGGGGCCGGTTCGGGCCCTGGACAGCGGCGTGGGCGCGCTGGTGGGGATGCTCGGCGTGCTGCTCATGCTGTGGCTGCTGCTGCCGTCCATCGCCGCCGTGCCCGGCACGATGGCCCGACAGGCCCGCAGCTCCACCATCGCCCGCGCCATCGACGACCAGTTGCCCGAACCGCCGGACACCCTGCAGGCCCTGCGGCGCCTGGTCGGCGAGGTCAACTTCCCGCGCGTCTTCGAGGCACTACGGCCGGCGCCGGAGGTGGGGCCGCCCCCGGCGGCCACCGGCATCCCGCCGGCGGTGCTCCAGCGGGTGGCGGCGTCGACCGTGAAGGTGGCAGGGGTGGCCTGCCGGCGCGTCCAGGAGGGGAGCGGGTTCGCCGCCGCTCCGGACACGGTCGTCACCAACGCCCACGTGGTGGCCGGCCACCAGGCCGGGCGGACCGAGGTGACGCGCCCGGACGGGCGACGCCTGCGAGCCTCGGTCGTGGTGTTCGACTCTGCCCGCGACCTTGCCGTGCTGCGGGTACCGGGGCTTCGCCAGACGCCTCTCCCGGTGGGGGCCGGGAGGGTGGGGACCAACGGTGCCGTCTTCGGCCACCCGGGGGGCCAGAACCAGCTCCGGATCGCTCCTGCGGCGGTGCGCCAACAGGTCCAGGCCGTCGGTCGGGACCTGTACGACGCCCGCCCCACCCGCCGCGACGTCTTCATCCTCGCCTCCGACCTGCGCCCCGGGGACTCCGGGGGCGCCCTGGTCGGTCCGGACGGGGCGGTGATGGGGGTGGCCTTCGCCATCGCGCCCGACCAGCGGGGGACCGCCTATGCGCTCACGTCCAAGGAGCTCACCGCCGCCCTGGCCCTTCCCCGGAGCCGTGCGGTGGGAACGGGCCCCTGCCTCACCCGCGTCTGACGACGGGCCGGCGCTGAAGCCGGTCCCGCCGGCCTAGCCGACCTCGATGAAGATGCACTCCCCCGGGCACTCCTCGGCCGACTCGATGGTGGCCTCCTCCATGCCGGCCGGCACGTTGGCCAGACCCTCGGGCCCACCCGGGTCTGAGAAGACCTTGTCGCCCTCCTTGACGTAGGCCAAGCCGTCGTCGAGCAGGGTGAACACGGAGGGGGCGATCTCCTCGCACAGGCCGTCCCCGGTGCAGAGATCCTGGTCGATCCACACCTTCATTCCCATTTCGAACTCGCTCTCCTCGTCGGACCGGCGGTCTCGGCTCCGTCCCATGGTAGCCAGTTTTCACGGGATCGGCAGGTGAAACTCGGGCCGGTCCTCTTGCTGGGGACGGACCCGCGTGTATGGTCGCCGCACGGACAGTGAGGAGGTGGTCCCAACGGCCGACTCGGAGTACCAGAGACGGCTCGTAGCCTACGAGCGGGAAGTGGCCCAGCTCCAGGGCCAGGCCAAGGTCCTGGAGGATGAGGTCGTCACGCTCCGGCGCCGGTTGCAGGACGCCCCGAAGCGCGTCCGCACCCTGGAGGAGAAGCTGCTCGAGACCAAGGGCCAGCTGGCCCAGGCCGTCTCGCAGAACGAGAAGCTCACCTACACCCTCCGGGAGGCGCGCGAGCACATCACCACCCTCCGGGAGGAGGTCGACAAGCTCACCCAGCCGCCGTCCGCCTATGGGACCTTCCTGGCCGCCAACGACGACGGCAGCGTGGACGTCTTCTCGGGGGGGCGCAAGATGCGGGTGGCCTTGCACCCCGAGATCGACCTCGAGGGCCTCAGGCGGGGCCAGGAGGTGGTCCTCAACGAGTCCCTCAACGTGGTGCTGGCTCGCACCCCGGACGTCTCAGGAGAGGTCGTCACCCTGAAGGAGGTCCTCGAGGACCGCCGTCGCGCCCTCGTCGTCGCCCGGGCCGACGAGGAACGCGTCGTCGAGCTGTCCGACGAGCTGCTCGGCGAGGTGCTGCGGGCCGGTGACACCCTCCTGATGGATCCCCGCACCGGCCTGCTCCTGGAGAAGCTGCCCCGCCCCGAGGTCGAGGAGCTGGTGCTCGAGGAGGTGCCCGACATCTCCTACGACGACGTGGGCGGCCTCGACGAGCAGATCGAGGCCATCACCGATGCCGTCGAGCTGCCCTTCGTGCACCGGGACCTGTTCATCGAGCACAGGCTCCCGGCCCCCAAGGGGATCCTCCTGTACGGCCCTCCGGGATGCGGCAAGACGCTCATCGCCAAGGCGGTGGCCAACTCACTGGCCAAGAAGGTGGCCGAGGTCACCGGGGACACCAACGCCAAGAGCTACTTCCTCAACATCAAGGGCCCGGAGCTGCTGAACAAGTACGTGGGCGAGACGGAGCGCCAGATCCGCCTGGTGTTCCAGCGGGCCCGGGAGAAGTCCGAGGAGGGAATGCCGGTCATCGTCTTCTTCGACGAGATGGACTCGCTCTTCCGCACCAGGGGGACCGGCATCTCCTCCGACATGGAGTCGACGATCGTGCCCCAGCTGCTGGCCGAGATCGACGGCGTCGAGACCCTGAAGAACGTCATCGTGATCGGGGCGTCGAACCGGGAGGACCTCATCGACCCCGCCATCCTGCGGCCAGGGCGGCTCGACGTGAAGATCAAGATCGAGCGCCCGGACGAGCGGGCGGCGGCCCAGATCTACTCGCGCTACCTGGTCCCCGACCTTCCCCTCGACGAAGGGGAGGTCGACACCCTCGGCGGCGGCGACCGGGACAAGGCGGTCCGGGTGATGATCGAGCGGACCGTGGAGGAGATGTACCGGGAGGACGAGCTCAACCGGTTCATCGAGGTCACCTACCAGAACGGTGACAAGGAGGTCATGTACTTCAAGGACTTCTCGTCCGGGGCCATGATCGAGAACATCGTGCGCCGGGCCAAGAAGATGGCGATCAAGCGCAGGATCGCGGGCGACGGCTACGGCATCCGCCTCGACGACCTGCGGGCGTCCATCAAGCAGGAGTACAAGGAGCACGAGGACCTGCCCAACTCCACCAACCCGGACGACTGGGCGAAGATCTCGGGCAAGAAGGGGGAGCGGATCGTGTTCCTCCGGGTCCTGGTCTCCGAGGGGACAGGGGAGCCGGCCGGCGGCCGCGCCATCGAACGGGTGGGGACGGGCCAGTACCTCTAGGGTCTGGCCGTCGGCGCCGGCGTGCGCCTACTGGTGCCGGGGTGGGGGTAGGGTCGAACGGTGGCCATCCCGAAGGTCTGCGGCATCGAGACGGAGTACGGCATCGATCCGCGGGGCATGGGGGAGAAGAATCCCATCGCCGCCTCCTCGGTGCTGATCAACGCCTACGTCAGCGAGCTGCAGCGGAAGGTGGGCTGGGACTTCGAGGACGAGTCGCCCGGCAAGGACGCCCGGGGCTTCGCCCGGGAAGGGGCCATGCCGCCCGAGGTGGAGACCCACCTGGTCAACGCCGTGCTGACCAACGGCGCCCGCTACTACGTGGACCACGCCCACCCCGAGTTCTCCACGCCCGAGTGCGCCGACGCCCTCGAGTGCGTCCGCTACGACAAGGCGGGGGAGCGGATCCTCGCCCGCTCCATGGAGGCCGCCTCCCGGCTCCTACCAGACGGACAGGGCATCGTGGTCTACAAGAACAACTCGGACCGCAAGGGCAACTCCTACGGCACGCACGAGAACTACCTGATGGACCGTCAGGTGCCCTTCGGGCGCATCGTCCAGCACGTGATGCCCCACTTCGTCACCCGCCAGATCTACACGGGGGCCGGGAAGGTCGGGAGCGAGTCGTCCTCGGCCGGCGGGGTCAAGGTCGACTTCCAGCTGACCCAGCGCGCCGAGTTCTTCGAGGAGGAGGTCGGCCTCGAGACCACCCTGAAGCGGCCGATCGTGAACACCCGCGACGAGCCCCACGCCGACGCCCAGAAGTACCGGCGTCTGCACGTGATCGTCGGGGACGCCAACCTGGCCGAGGTGTCCACCTTCCTCAAGGTCGGCGTCACGTCCATCGTGCTGGCCATGATCGAGGACGACTGGCTGGCCGAGGCGGACCTCGCCCTGGCCGCCCCGGTGCAGGCCATGCGCCGCGTCTCGTACGACCGCGAGCTCCACGAGCTGCTCGAGCTCTCCGACGGCCGCCGCCTCACGGCCCTCGACATCCAGTGGGAGTACCTGGACCTGGCTCGGAAGTACGCCGACGACCGTGGGTTGTCACCCGTGAGGGAGGATGTCGGCACCGAGGTGCTGCGCCGCTGGGAGGCGGTGCTGACGGCTCTGGAGACCGACCCGATGTCGCTGGCCGACCAGCTCGACTGGGTGGCCAAGTACCGCCTGCTCGACGGCTACCGGGAGCGCCACGGCCTCTCCTGGTCCGACCCCAAGCTGGCCGCCATGGACCTGCAGTACCACGACGTGCGCCCGGGCCGCTCCCTCTTCGCCAAGCTGCCCCTGGAGAGGCTGGTCAGCGAGGAGTCGGTGCTGGAGGCCGTGTCCGAGCCGCCGGCGGACACCCGGGCCTACTTCCGCGGGCGGTGCCTGCAGCGCTGGGCGTCGTCCATCGCCGCCGCCAACTGGGACTCGATGGTGTTCGACCTGGGGTCGGACCCCTTGCGGCGGGTACCCATGATGGAGCCCCTCAAAGGCACCGCGGCCATGGTCGATAGGTTGTTGGACGGATGCTCGAGTCCCACCGAGCTGTTGGAACGGCTGGGCTCATAGGAGGCTGTTGAGCAACATGGCAGAGCGAGAGCAGAAGCGCAGGCCGTCGTCCCCTCGGGAGGCCGAGGTCGAGGAGGCAGCCCCGGCGGGCTCCGAGAAGGGCGAGAAGCTCAAGGCCGAACTCGACGAGTTGCTCGATGAGATCGATGAGGTCCTCGAGGACAACGCCGAGGATTTCGTGCGATCGTACGTGCAGAAGGGCGGTCAGTAGTAGGGGCCGCGTCAGCGCCATCCAGGAGAGGGCCGGCCGAGCCGAGGCGATGAGCCACTAGCCTCCGGCGAGCGATGACCCTGCCGCTGTTCCCGCCCACCGACGACCCCGGGCCGAGCTTCACCAACCTCCTCCGCCGTCTGCACGGAGCCGAGCCCCGCTTCGAGGTCGACCGCAGCGTGGTGGTCCACGGCACCACCATCGCCGCCATCCGCTACGCCGAGGGTGTGGTCATGGCGGGAGACCGTCGGGCCACGGCGGGGTCCACCATCGCCCACCGCAACATGGACAAGGTGTACCCGGCCGATCGCCACTCCGGTGTCGCCATCGCCGGGGCCGCCGGTCCGGCCATGGAGATGGTGCGGCTCTTCCAGCTGCAGCTGGAGCACTACGAGAAGGTGGAGGGCACGCTCCTGAGCCTGGAGGGCAAGGCCAACCAGCTGGCCCAGATGATCAGGCAGAACATGCCGATGGCCATGCAGGGCCTGGTGGTGCTCCCGATCTTCGCCGGCTACGACGTGCGCCGCCGACAGGGCCGCATCTTCACCTACGACGTGACCGGCGGCCGCTACGAGGAGACCGACTTCCATGCCGACGGCTCCGGCGGGCGCGACGCTCGTACCACCATCAAGCTCGGCTACACCGAGGGGATGGACCGCGACGCCACCATCGAGCTGGCCATCCAGAGCCTCTACGAGGCGGCCGAGGAGGACACCGCGACCGGCGGGCCCGACGCCGTGCGGGGCATCTACCCGGCCATCGCCACCATCTCGGCCACCGGCTTCGACCGGATCCCTGAGTCGGACGTGGCCGACCTGTTCCGCGACCTGATCGACCGCCGCACCAGGCGAGGCCTGCACCCATGAGGGTGGCGCGGCCATGAGCATGCCGTTCTACGTGGCTCCCGAGCAGCTCATGAAGGACAAGGCCGACTACGCCCGCAAGGGCATCGCCCGGGGCCGGGCCCTCATGGGCGTGGTCTACGCCGACGGCATCCTCCTCGCCGGGGAGAACGCCTCCCGCACGCTGCACAAGATCAGCGAGATCTACGATCGCATCGCCTTCGCCGGCGTGGGGAAGTTCAACGAGTTCGACCAGCTTCGGGTGGCGGGGGTCCGTCACGCCGACACCAAGGGCTACGCCTACAGCCGCGAGGACGTGGACGCCCGCTCCCTGGCCAACGTGTACGCCCAGTTCCTCGGACAGGTCTTCACCCACGACATGAAGCCCATGGAGGTGGAGATCCTCGTCGCCGAGGTGGGTGCCTCCCCGAACGGCAGGGGCGAGGACCAGCTCTACCACGTCCTCTACGACGGAACCGTCTTCGACGAGGACCGCTACACCGTCATCGGGGGGGAGGCGGAGGCCATCAAGGAGCGGATGGAGTCCGCCTACGCGCCGAGTTGGGCGCTGGCGGACGCCCTCAAGGCTGCCGTTGCCGCCCTCGCCGGTCCCAGCCGAACGCTGGCACCCGAGGATCTCGAGGTGGCCGTGCTGGAGCGGCCGAAGGAGCGCCGGGCCTTTCGTCGCGTGGCGGAGGGCGAGCTGGCCGAGCTGCTGGGCTGACCGAGCAGGCGCCGCTCAGATCCCCCTGGTGAGGTACATGCTGGCGAGGAGGACCACGGCCACGATGGCCACCCACACCGGCACGCTCGACGCCCGGCGGCCGGGCTCGGCGGGCGGCGGCTGCTCGAACGCCGACTCGACCTCGTCGGCCAGCAGCAGCTCTCGCGCCACGGGGAGGTCCTCCTCGCCCACGTAGACCCGAACCTCGCCCAGCATCGGGTAGGGCCCGTCCACGGCGCCCCGCAGCTGCGTGAGGATCCCGTCCGATCCCAGCCTCGCCGCGATCACGCGGGCGTGGAAGGCGTCGTGCACGGACAGCAGGTGCACCATGGAGCTTCCAGCCATGCCCTGAACGGTACCGTGGGAGGGAATGGACCGCGTCGGGGTGGGGCTGGGGCCCGCCTCCGGCGAGGAGGTGGGGCTGGGGCCCCGCCGGGAAGAGAGGGAATGGACCGGCGCATCTTCGGGCTCGAGAACGAGTACGGGGTGACGTGCACCCTGCGCGGCCAGCGCCGGCTCAGCCCGGACGAGGTCGCCCGCTACCTGTTCCGCAGGGTCGTGAGCTGGGGTCGAAGCAGCAACGTGTTCCTCGAGAACGGGGCTCGCCTGTACCTCGACGTCGGCAGCCACCCCGAGTACGCCACTCCCGAGTGCGACTCCATCCACGACCTGGTGGTGCACGACAAGGCCGGAGAGCGGATCCTCGAGCATCTCCTGCTCAGCGCCGAGCAGCGGCTTCGGGAGGAGGGCATCCGCGGCGTCATCTACCTGTTCAAGAACAACACCGACTCGGCCGGCAACTCCTACGGCTGCCACGAGAACTATCTCACCAGCCGGCGGGACGACTTCGGCCACTACGCCGAGGTCCTCATCCCCTTCCTGGTCTCCCGCCAGATCTACGCCGGGGCGGGGAAGGTGCTGCAGACGGCGCGGGGCGCGATGTACTGCATCAGCCAGCGAGCCGAGCACATCTGGGAGGGCGTGAGCAGCGCCACCACCCGCAGCCGACCGATCATCAACACGCGTGACGAGCCCCATGCCGACGCCGAGCGCTACCGGCGCCTGCACGTGATCGTGGGCGACTCGAACATGAGCGAGTACGCCACCTTCCTCAAGGTGGGCACGACCAGCATCCTGCTGCGCATGCTGGAGGACCCGAAGGTGGTGCTTCGCGACATGACGCTGGAGAACCCCATTCGCGCCATCCGGGAGATCAGTCACGACCCCACGTGCAAGCGCCGTGTCCGCCTCTCCAACGGGCGGGAGGTCAGCGCCCTCGACATCCAGGCCGAGTACCTGGGCCGAGCCCAGAAGTACCACGCGCAGAGGGGGCTGAGCCCCTTGGAGGAGCAGGCCCTGATGATGTGGGAGCACTGCCTCACCGGGCTGGAGAAGGACCCGCTCTCGCTGGACCGGGAGTGCGACTGGGTCATCAAGTACCGCCTCATCGAGGGCTACCGCCAGCGCAACGACGTGGCCCTCACGCATCCCAAGGTGGCGCTCATGGACCTGCAGTACCACGACGTGTCGCAGGAGCGGGGCCTGTTCTACCGAATGCAGCAGAGGGGGATGGTCGAGCGGATGTGCTCCGACGAGGCCATCGAGCTGGCCGTCGACGAGCCGCCGCAGACGACGCGGGCCCGGCTGCGGGGGGAGTTCATCCGAAGGGCCAAGGAGAAGCGGCGCGACTTCACGGTGGACTGGGTCCACCTCAAGCTCAACGACCAGGCCCAGCGGACGGTGCTCTGCAAGGACCCGTTCAAGGCGCGCGACGAGCGGGTCGAGAAGCTCATAGCCTCCCTGTGACCGACGGGGCCCTCCCTACCGTCGGCCCGCCCCATCCCTCGCCTGCACGTTGATGCCTCGGTACTCGACGCACGTCGTCGTCGCCTTGCTCTCCGAGAGGGAGGGGCTGCAGCGGGTGTCGCTGGACTCCGGGCGACGGGCCTACGTCCTCACGGGCCTGATCGGGCCGGTGGCGGTGGGGGACCCCGTCGTGGTGAACACCACGGCCGTCGACCTGGACCTCGGCACCGGTGGGTGGGACGTGGTGCACTGGAACCTGGCCCGCGCCGAATGGACGGCGGCCGGAGCTGGCCACGTCATGAAGCTCCGCTACACCAGCCTCCAGACGGACACGGGGGCGGCCGAGGAGCACTGGGGCTACACCGAGGAAGACGTGCGCGTGCCCGTGGTCGCCTGCGGGCTGCACAGCCTCGTGCCCTGCGTGGCCGCCGTGGTCAAGCACCTGGCACCCGAGCGCCGCCTGGTCTACGTGATGACCGACGCCGGCGCCCTCCCACTGGCTCTGAGCGACCTGGTCGTCGCCCTCCGAATCGCCGGTCTCCTCGACGCCACCGTGACCGCCGGCCAGGCCTTCGGCGGCGACCACGAGGCGGTGAACCTCCACTCCGCCCTGAGCGTGGCCAGAGGGGTGGCCGGCGCCGACGTGATCGTGGCCGGCACGGGCATCGGCGGCGTGGGCACCGGTCGTGGCCTCGGCTTCAGCGCCGTGGACGTGGCGGGGGTGGTGGACGCGGCGGGCGGCATCGGGGCCCACCCCATCGTCGCCGTCCGCTACTCCGACGCCGACCCCCGTCCTCGCCACCGCGGGGTGAGCCACCACGTCCGCACGGCGCTGTCGCTGGCCCGCACGCCCGCCCTGGTGCCCGTGCCGCGGGGCCGACCGCTGCCCGACCTCCCTGGCCACGAGGTGGTCGAGGTGGACGTCCCCGACGTCCCCGCCCTGCTGCGCGCCGCCGGCCTGTCGGTGACCTCCATGGGCCGGGGCCCCCACGACGACCCCGAGTTCTACGCGTACGCCGGGGCGGCGGGAGTGGCGGCCGCGGCGTGGGTATCCTCGCCGCCGTGAACGGGCACGGGACGGGCGACGCCGGGGCAACCGCTCGGAAGAGGTCCACGCCGCTCCGGAGTGCCGTCGAGTGGCTGCTCATCCTGGCCGGCGCCGTCGTGGCCGCGCTGGTGATCAAGACCTTCCTGCTCCAGGCCTTCTACATCCCGTCGGGTTCGATGGAGCACACGCTCGAGATACGAGACCGCGTCCTGGTCAACAAGCTCAGCTACCGCCTCCACGACGTGCACCGGGGCGACATCGTGGTCTTCGAGAGGCCACCCGACGAGCAGGGCGACATCAAGGACCTCATCAAGCGGGTCGTGGTCCTTCCCAACGAGACGGTGGAGGGCCGCGAGGGCAGGGTGCTCGTGGACGGTAAGCCGCTGAGGGAGCCCTACCTGTCCGAGGGGACCGTCACGGCACCGTTTCCCTCCTTCCGGGTCCCCGAGGGCCAGGTCTGGGTGATGGGGGACAACCGGTCCAACTCCAAGGACAGCCGAGTCTTCAAGGGCATCAATGAGGCCCGCATCATCGGGCGGGCCTTCATCCGGGTGTGGCCGCTGCCCTCCATCACCCTCCTCTGAGGAGCGGCGTCCGTCACCGCCGGGAGCGCTCGAGCGCCTCGGTCATTCGGTCGACGTGGTCGGAGAACACCCCGTCCATGCCCATGGCCAGGACGTGGGACAGGACCCGGTCGTGCTGGCAGTCCCAGGCGAAGGCGCAGCGGGCGAAGCGGTGGAACAGCGTGGTCAGCCCGCCGGTCCAGTCGGTGTGGTGGAGGTTCACGGCGTCGATGCCGGCGTTGGCCAGCGTGGCCGCCCGTCGCTCGGGCCCTTCCCGGATCCGCCGCAGGCGGGTGGAGTCGACCAGCCGCACTCCCTCGGAGAGCGCTCGCCACCGGGCCAGCTCACGCCACTCGGGGTGGCACAGCCACAGGCTCCCTGTGGCCCCGAAGCCGTCGGCCACGGTGACGACGGCCTTTGCCGCCTTCGGGTCCGTGACGTCGAGGGAGAGGTGGAAGCCGGTCCCGCAGGCGTCGTAGAGCTCCTCGAGGGTCGGAACGTGCGCCGGTAGCTGGTGGCGGGCCAGCTCGGCGATGGGCCGTCGCCGAGGCCGCCCGACCCTGGCCACCCCGTCGTGGTGGAGAACCGGGACGCCGTCGGCGGTGAGCCACACGTCGCTCTCGATCCCCGTGGCGCCCAGCTTGAGGGCCAGGCGGAAGGCCTCGATCGTGTTCTCCGGGGCATGAGCGCGGGCGCCGCGGTGGGCGAAGCCGATGGGCGGGCGCAGGAGCGGATCCACGCCCGGCCACGTTACGAGCCCGGCCGAAGGAAGTCCTCAAGTGGAGCGGGCGGGAGCCGATGGACTCCAGGACGAGAAGGAGGCAGCGGTGGCTATCATACGGACGACCTGCCCGACCTGCGGGGATGTGGAGATGACCACCCGAGACGTTCGGGTCAGGCTCTGCTCGACCACCAACGAGGGGTCCTACGCGTTCCGGTGCCCAAGCTGCCGTTTGCTCGTCTCCAAGACGATCGAGGCCAGTGTGGTCGACGTCCTGGTCCTCGCCGGCGTACGGCTGGTGGTGTGGGAGATGCCCCTCGAGCTGGACGAGCCCCACGTGGGGGCCCCGGTCTCCTACGACGACCTCCTCGAGTTCCATTTCCAGCTGCAGCGCAGCGACTGGCTCGACCGGCTCCTCTGTTGTCGGGCCTCCCGGGGCGACGGCATGGAGGCGGCCAGCTTCCAGGACCACCAGTGAGGACGGTACGGCGCTGAGGGCGGTGCGTCGGTGAGCCTGCTGTGGGTCGTCCCGCTGTCGGTCACCGCCGCCGGCCTGGTGGCCGTGGCCGTCGCCGCTTCCCGAGCGGCCGAGGAGGCGGCCCGTCTTCGAGCCGAGCTCGGCCACCTGGCCGGACTTCGCCCCGCCGTGGCCGACGTTCGTGCCGGCGCCCAGGCCCTCCGCGAGTCTCTGGAATGGTTCCGCCGCACCTAGACTCCGGCCGTGAACATCGGTCCGGCCGAGGTCCTCGTCGTCCTGGTGGTCGCCCTCGTCGTCCTCGGGCCGGCCCGGCTGCCGGATGCGGCCCGGTCGGTCGGCAGGGCGGTGAGCGAGTTCCGCCGTGTCACCTCCGGTCTGCAGTCCGAGGTGCGGGAGGCGTTCGCCGACCCGCCGCCCTCGTTCTCCCCGCCGCCGCCTGAGGACGTCCCGCGCCCCAGCTCAACAGGTGGCCCGCCTGTCGCCTCGTCCCTCCCGTCCACTCCGGAGCAGGCCGAGGTCGGGACGCGGCGAGAGGCGGACGAGCCCCCGCTGTCCTGAGGGGGAGCCGTCGACATCCGCAGCAGGATGCGCGCCAGGCGTGCCCGCCCCTCCGGCAGGGACGCCGCCATGTCGGTGGTGGACCACCTCACCGAGCTGCGGGCCCGCCTCGTCATCTCGCTGGCTGCGGTGGCGATCGGCGCCCTGCTCGCCTTCTTGGTCTACGACCGCATCCTCGACTTCTTGATCCAGCCCTACTGCGACTTGCCCAGACGACCGTCCGGGCGGTGCAGCCTCTTCATCCAGGACCCCCTGGAGGGCTTCACCACTCGATTGAAGGTGGCGACCTACGGTGGGTTGTTCCTCGCCTCCCCGGTCGTCCTCTACCAGCTGTGGCGATTCGTCACCCCCGGCCTCAACCCCAACGAGAAGCGCTACGCCGTGCCGTTCGTGGCGTCGTCGATCGCCCTCTTCGCCATGGGCGCGGTCATCGCCAAGCTCACCTTCCCGAAGGCCCTCGCCTTCCTGGTGGACGTGGGCGGTCCGAACCTCGAGACCATCTTCAGCCCGGCCAAGTACCTGCGGCTCATCATCCTGGTCATCGTGGCCTTCGGGGTGGCCTTCGAGTTCCCGGTGCTGCTCGTCTTCCTGCAGCTGGCCGGGGTGCTGTCCAGCCGGCGCCTGGGTTCATGGCGCCGCCCGGCCGTCGTGGTGATCTTCGTCGTGGCCGCCGTCATCACACCGAGCCAGGACCCGTACTCGCTGTTCGCCATGGCCGGGCCGATGTACCTCTTCTACGAGCTGTCCATCCTCATCGGGCGACTCCTCCACCGGTGAGCCACGCCCCCACCCGACGGCCGCGGTCGGCCCCGAGGAGCCGATGAGCACCGCCCTGCGGGAGCACTTCGCGTCCTCCCTGGGCTTCGAGCCCGACCCCTTCCAGGTCCGCGCCCTCGACGCCTTGGACCAAGGGCGCTCCGTGCTCGTCGCCGCACCCACCGGGTCGGGGAAGACGGTCGTGGCCGAGTACGCCATCGTCCGGGCGCTGGCCGAGCGTGGCAAGGCCTTCTACACCACGCCGCTCAAGGCCCTCTCCAACCAGAAGTACGCCGACCTGGTGGCCGTCCACGGAAGCGAGCGCGTGGGCCTGCTCACCGGCGACAACGCCGTCAACGGGGATGCACCGGTGGTCGTCATGACCACCGAGGTGCTGCGCAACATGATCTATGCCGGGTCTCCTGCCCTTCACGACCTCCGCTACGTGGTGCTCGACGAGGTGCACTACCTCCAGAACCCTTACCGCGGGCCGGTGTGGGAGGAGGTCATCATCCACACGCCGCCCGAGGTGGACCTGGTGTGCCTCTCCGCCACCGTGTCGAACGCCGAGGAGTTCGCCGAGTGGATCCAGACCGTGCGGGGCGCCACCACGGCCGTGATCGAGGAACGCCGCCCGGTCGAGCTGCGCAACCTCTACCTCATCGGCGATCGGGGCGCCGAGCGGCTCCACCTGCTGCCCACCTTCGTCGACGGCCATCCCAACCCGGAGGCGGCGGCCCTCGACAGCCGCTCGCTCCGCCAGCCGCACCAACGGGGCCGGCCCCGGGGAGGCAGGTTGTACACCCCGCGTCGGGTGGAGGTCGTCGAGCTGCTGGAGGAAGAGGAGATGCTCCCTGCCATCTACTTCATCTTCAGCCGGGCCGCCTGCGACGAGGCCGTGCGCCAGTGCCTGCGGCAGGGTCGCCGCCTCACCGGGCCCGAGGAGCGGCGGCAGATCCGGGCCATCGCCGAGTCCAAGGTGGAGGCGCTCTCGGACGCCGACCTCGCCGTGCTGGACTACGGCGGCTGGCTCAGCGGGCTCGAGGCTGGCTTCGCCGCCCATCACGCCGGCCTCGTGCCCCCGTTCAAGGAGGCGGTGGAGGCCTGCTTCGCCGCCGCCCTGGTGAAGGTGGTGTTCGCCACCGAGACGCTCTCGCTCGGCATCAACATGCCGGCTCGCTCCGTCGTGATCGAGAAGCTCACCAAGTTCACGGGGGAGCGCCACGAGCCGCTCACGCCGGGGGAGTACACCCAGCTCACGGGTCGAGCCGGGCGGCGGGGCATCGACGACGTGGGCTACGCCGTGGTGCTGTGGTCGCCGTTCGTGCCCTTCGACCAGGTCGCCGGTCTGGCCTCGACCCGCACGTACGCCCTGTCGTCCTCGTTCCGGCCCACCTACAACATGGCCGCCAACCTGGTTCGGCGGTACCCGGCCGACGTCGCCCACCACCTGTTGAACCTGTCCTTCGCGCAGTACCGGGCCGACGCCGACGTGGTCCGCCTGGAGGCGCAGCTCGAGCGGAGCAGTGAAGCGCTGGCGGCAGCCGAGTCGGCGGCGGCGTGCGGGCTGGGCAACGTGGACGAGTACCGCCGCCTCCTCCGCTCGCCGCGCCAGGCACCGCCCGACGGAGCCGTGGCCGACGCGCTGGCCCGGGTCAAGCCGGGCGACGTCCTGCTCGTCCCCGGCGGGAAGTCCGGTGGCCGGGTCGCGGTGCTGGCCACCTCCCAGCGCCGGGGCGGGGACCTGCGCCTCACCGCGCTGACCGTCGATCGCAAGCGACTGAGCCTGTCACCCCGGGACTTCCCGACCCCGCCCCAGGTGGTCGGGCGCATCGAGTTGCCCACGCCCTACGCCCCGGCCAACAGCTCCTTCCAACGTGTCGTGGCCCATGCCCTGACTCGGGCCCGCCTGCGAAACGGGGGCGAACCGCGGCGTGCGAAGCTCGATCGACGGGGGGCGGCCGACGCCCACCCCGTGGCCCGCTGCCCTGATGCCGCCCACCACGTGCGGGCCGCCGAGCGGGCCGAGCGGCTCCGCCGTGACCTCGAACGGCTGGAACGACGCATCCGGGGCCGCACCGAGTCCCTGGCCCGCCAGTTCGACCGCGTCCTTCGCGTGCTCGAGGCGTGGGGCTACGTGGACGGGTGGGCGCTCACCGAGGCCGGCACGCGCCTGGCCCGGCTCTACCACGAGTCCGACCTCCTGGTGGCCGAGAGCCTCGGCGCCCGCCTCCTCGACGGCCTCGACGCCGCCACGGTGGCCGGGCTGGTCTCGGTGTTCACCTTCGAGCACCGCGGCCCCAGCCCCACGCCCGCGCCCTGGTTCCCCTCGGCCAAGGTCCGTCAACGGTGGCTCGCCATCGAGCGGCTGGCGGCGGAGCTCAACTCGGCCGAGGAGGAAGCCGGCCTCCCCCTCACCCGACCGCCCGACCCCGGCTTCTTGGCCCTGGCCCACGGCTGGGCCGCCGGCGAGGACCTGGACGAGGTGATGGCCGGCGAGGAGATGTCGGGCGGAGACTTCGTGCGGAACGTGAAGCAGCTCATCGACCTGCTCCGCCAGCTGGCCGAGCTGGCCCCCGACCCCACGACGGCGGCGGCCGCCGCCAAGGCGGCCGACGCCCTGTTCCGAGGCGTGGTGTCGGCCTCGTCCGTGGTCACCGCAGGCACCGGCGCAGCGGTCACGGGGTGACGGTCGAGAAGGGACAGGCGTGGGGTGAGCTGGCACCGCTGCCCGAAGACGGGGTGGTGGTGGGCGGCGACGCCGAGGCCCGGAGGGTCCTGGAGGAGGCCCGCCGGGCCGGGCAGTCCTTTCCCGTGCTCGGCCTGCTCGGCGGCGACCTGTGCCGTACGCTCGGAGGCACGGGTGACGTCGAGCGGCTGCGCTCGCCGCAGGCCGTGACCTTCCCCGTCGACCTGGGCGAAGCGCTGGTGGACGGTCGGCTCCATCTCTTCGTCGCCCACCTGGTTGCCCACACCCGGCTGTGGACGAGAGCCTTCGTAGCCATGAACGCGCAGTGGCTCGGCCGCTGGAACCTCGGTCCCCGCGCCCACCCGGGCGACGGCCTGCTCGACGTCTACCAGGCCCGGCTCACCCTCGGCGCCCTCCCCAAGGTGCACGCTCGGCTCCACCACGGGGCCCACCTGCCCCACCCCGGCGTCACGGAACGGAGGACACGGGCGGTGCAGGTCGAGCTCGACCGCACCCTTCCGGTCGAGGTCGACGGTGAGGTGGTCGGCAAGGGGCGGGTGCTCTCCGTTCGGGTGCAACCCGACGCCCTGCGCGTGGTGGTGTAGGAGCCAGCATCAGGGTCCGCCACTCGCCTGGGCGTCGGGCCGTACGCTTGCCGTCCGCATGCTCTACGCGACCGAGGACTTCAGCCCCGACGAGGAGGCCATCCTCCGGCGCTACTTCACCAACCTCGACCGGCCGGTCTTCGCGCTGGTCAACCTCCCCGAGGTCGTCAAGGGAGCGCTGTTCGCCCGGTACTCGCGCTCGGCCAAGACCCTTCGGCGCCTGTTCCTCGACGAGTTCGTGGGCGAGCTCGACATGACGGGCGACCTCACCGTGGACGCCACCATGGGGCTGGCCCGCGCCGAGCAGCTCTACGACAGGGTCTTCTTGGAGTACGGCGACGACTCGGTGGCCCAACTGGGCGGCGTCCACCTCGCCTGCGAGCAGGCCTCCAACCTCTTGACCAAGATCCTCGAGTGGGGCCGGCTGATGTCCTACCTCGAGCAGTCCACCCGCTACGTCGCCTACGACGCCCGCTTGTCCAGCGGCCGGTACCGCTACTACCGCGACCCCGCCATCCTCGACTCCCCGCTCGGCGCCCGCTACGTGGGCGACATGGACCGCCTCTTCGACACCTACGCCGAGCTGCTGCCCACGATGCAGGAGTGGTTCACGGGGCGCTACCCGAGGCACAGCGGTGACTCGGACTTCGTGTACCGCCAGTCCATCCGGGCCAAGGCACTCGACGCGCTGCGGGGGATCCTCCCGGCGGCCGCCCTCTCCAACGTGGGCATCTACGGCAGCGGCCAGGGCTACGAGATGCTCCTGGTGCGCATGCGAGCGCACCCGCTCCCGGAGGCCCGCGCCTACGCCGCCATGATGCTGGAGGAGGGGCGCAAGGTGATCCCGTCGTTCCTGAAGCGGGTCGACCGGCCGGAGCGGGGAGGAGCATGGTCGGCCTACCAGGAGGCCAACCGGCGGGCCATGGAGCGGGTGGCCGACCGGCTCTTCGCCGGTGAGGAGCCGGAGCCCCGGCCCACCGTGACCCTCGTGGAGTTCGACCCCGACGCCGAGGACAAGCTCGTCACCGCCATGCTCTACCCGTACACGAGCCTGGCCGAGGACCAGGTGCGAGCTCGGGTGGAGCGGCTGTCCAGCGACGAGAAGTTGGCCGTCCTGCGCGCCTACACCGGTGAACGGGCCAACCGCCGGAACCGGCCCGGCCGCGCCCTCGAGCGCGTCGGCTACCGGTTCGACGTCCTGTCCGACTACGGCGCCTTCCGGGACCTCCAGCGCCACCGGATGCTGACCATCGAATGGCAGAGCCTGTCGCCCCGCCACGGGTACTCGGTCCCCGAGGCGGTGGTGGAGGCGGGTGTGGCGGAGCGCTTCGAGGAGGCCATGGCCCGCTCCCGGCTGCTCTACGAGGCGCTGAGGGAGAGGTTCCCCGCCCAGGCGGCGTACGGGGTGGCGCTGGCCTACCGGGTTCGCTACGTGATGCAGCTCAACGCCCGGGAGGCCATGCACATGCTGGAGCTGCGCACGGCCTCGCAGGGCCATCCCGAGTACCGGATGGTGTGCCAGGAGATGCACCGCCTCATCGCCGAGCAGGCCGGTCACCGCGCCGTGGCCGAGCTCATGCGCTTCGTGGACCACGGCACCTATGACCTCGAACGCCTCGAGGCCGAGCGCCGAGCCGAGCACCGGCGCAACGCCATCACTCCCCGCGGCTGACCTCCGACCGGCCGTCCTGCCGTGTCCTTGTAGCGGCGCGCGCCCCTGCTCGGTGTGACCGTCGTTGGACTTGGGGTTGATGTGGTTGAAGTGAGGGAAGTACCCTGACGGCTCCGGGGGGTACCGAGGAGGTGGGGATGCGTCGGGTTGGTGCCCTTGCCGGGCTTCTTGCGCTGGTGGCGACCGGGCAGGCCCACGTGGGCGCCGCCCCCAGCTACACCCTGCGCTGGGGGGACACACTGAGCCGGGTGGCCCGCGACGTGGGCCTTCCGGTGCGGGCCTTGGCCCGCACCAACGGCATCGCCGACGCCGACCGGGTCCGGGCCGGCCGGGTGCTGGCGCTGCCCCCCAGCCAGCAGGGCCGGTCGCGTCGCGCCGGCGCCCTCCCGCCACTGCCCTCGCCACGGGTGG
>JALYHF010000172.1 GCA_030776745.1 Actinomycetota bacterium
AGAACCTGGTCGGCCTGGGCCAGGGCGTGGTCTACGGCGTGACCCATCCCGTGGAGTTCGCCAAGGCCGTCTCCGACTGGGACACCTGGGTCGAGAACCCGGCCCGGGCCCTGGGGCACCTGGTGCCGACCTTGTTGCTCACCCTTGCCAGCGGGGGGGCGGCCTCAGCCGGAAAGGCGGGCCAGGGGCTGCTGGCCACCGCCGCCCGCTCGCAAGCTCGCCGACTGCTGACCTCCGCGGCCAAGGAGGAGCCGGCGGTGACCAAGGCGCTCGGCGAGATAGCCCAGCGTGGTCAGGCCCGCCTGGTAGGCCTGGAGAACCGGCTCAAGTCCGAGGCGTCCCTGGCCCGCAAGATCGAGCAACGCGCCGGCGCGCGGCACGGTCTACCCCTCGACGAGGCGGTGAGATTGGAGGCCGACGAGGTCCACGACGCGCTGCGCTACACCATGGAGTCGGACAAGGAGCGGTACATGTCGGCCTACGAGCTCTCACGAGCCGAACTGGAAGGGCGCGGCTTCACGCTCGAGAAGGCCGCCAACAGCTGGGCCAAACCGGGATCACCGGAGGCAGGTCCGTACCGCGGCATCAACACCCAGTGGAGGACGGAGACCGGCCAGCCCTTCGAGGTCCAGTTCCACACCCCCGAGAGTTACGCGGCCAAGTCCGCCCTCCATGAGCTCTACGAGGAGTCCCGCGCCGCCTCGACCCCGGTGGAGCGCAAAGCGGAGCTGGAGGAGATCATGACGAGGCGAGCCGACGAGATCCCCGTGCCGAGGGGCGCCATCCCATGAGTGATAAGGTTCGCTACTTCGTGAGCAGGGACCGTGATGGGAGTGTGTCCCATCTGGCACGCCTTCGCTGGTCCGGCAACGGGCTCTGGAGTGAGGTTCTCCGCGGCGGCCGGTGGGAGGAGAACAGCTGGGCCATGAGCTATCTGTTCGACCCCCTCCTCGGAGACGAGATCACTGAAGCCGAGGCGGACAAGATCGCCCGGGAGCTGTACCCCACCGAGTAGTGGTGGCACGGAAGGACAGCACCCGCTACTTCGTCAGCAGGGACCCTGACGGCACCGTTTCGCATCTGGCGCGCGTTCGCTCGTCCGACAAGGCGCTCTGGGGCGAGGTCTTCCATCGCGGTCGTTGGGAAGACCACCCCGGCTGGGCTATGAGATACCTGTTCGACCCCCTCCTCGGAGACGAGATCTCCGAAGCCGAGGCCGACGAGATCGCCCGGGAGCTGTACCCCACCGAGTAGTGGCCGCCCGGCGGCTCACTGGGCGTCCGGCCGCTCCAGGAGCACGACACGTGCCTGCTGGTACTTGCGCCGGAGACGCGCCGCCGTGGCGGCGTCGAGCTGCGAGAGTCGCGTTTCGTCGGCGTTGTCCGTGTTGTCGGCCAGCTTGACGACCCGAGCCAGGGGGTTCGCGCTGGCTCGGGCGACGGCCTCCAGGTACGGCTCGCCGGGTCGCTTGGTCAACGCGTCCACGGCGGTTATGACGTTGGCCGGGACGCCGGCGGCCCGCAGGTCGGCCAATGTGAGGTCGCCATCCTCGACGACGTCGTGCAGGAGGCCAGCCATGACCGCGTCGGGACCCTCGTCCGCCACCGCGTCGGCCACCCGCCGGACGTGCTCGATGTACGGGCGCCCCGACTTGTCGACCTGGGCGGCGTGCACGCGAGACGCGATGCCGAGTGCGTCGTCGACGCCGAAGGAGCCCTCCTCGGGCTCGCGGGGGAGGCGACCGCCTTCCACGAGGCGAAGGCTAAACGTTCCCGGGGGGAGGGCCGGCCCTCCGGGAACGCCAACCCTCCCTCGACGACGACGGGCCCAGCACGCGCTCGAGCAGGCCGGGGTCGGCGGGCCAGGCCTCGACGAGGACGTGGCGGGGGACCCGCCGGCCGGCGTAGCGCAGAGCCAGGGCCACCACCACCACGTCGTCGAGGGGCCCGATCACCGGGAGGAACTCCGGGATGAGGTCGATGGGCGAGAGCACCCACAGCCCGGCGAAGACCACGACCAGCTTGGCTCGGCGGGGCACCCGGGGGTCGGTTCGGAGCCGGCGCACCAGGGTGACGCAGGCGGGCAGGAAGCCGGCGAGTTCCTTGAGCGGGCCGGCCGGCAGGCGGCGGGCCAGCAGCACCAGCAGCGCCCAGCTGGCCAGGACCACGGCGGCGGCGGCCAGCGCCGCGCTCAGGGCGGTGCTGATGGTCACTGGCCGAGCTGGGCCAGCAGGGCGGCGATGATGGACACCGCTCCCCGGGCCCGCTCCCACTCGTCACCGATGCGGCCGTGGTCCACCAGGCCGGCGGCGTCGGGGGGGAGGCCCAGCGACTCGGTGGTGGCCGACCGGAGCAGGGGCGGTTCGGTCTCATCCCCGTAGGCGGCGAAGGCCTCCAGGCCGTCCCACAGCGAATCCGGGGGGGCGGGAGGCGGTTCACCCGTGGCCACGGCCAGCGCGACGGCGGGGAACAGGTCGTAGTGCCCGACCCCTGGCGGCCGCCGGAAGCCGGCGACCGGATGGAGGCGCCACTCCAGTGGGATTCCCCCGGGCCCGTCGTCGCGAAGCCACACCTGCGAGCCGTTCACATAGGCGTCCGCCGGCTCGCCGAAGCGCTGGTCGAGGGCGACCACCAGCTCGAGCGAGATCCGCCACACGCAGGTCGGAACGAGGGCGGGGCTGGCCACGCCGTGAGGGTAGGGCCGCTGCGCTGGGAGCTGCCGGCCCCCGGCCGGGGATCCCTGCCAGGATGCCGGTATGTGGCGACGGCTGGCGGCCGGGCTCAGTGCCGTCGTGGTGGCGGGCGCCTGCACCGGAGGTCAGGGCGGCTCGGCGCCGACCACCGCGCCCACGATCACGACCACCACGGCGCCCACCACCACGACGACGACGGCGCCGGCGGTGGCGGCGGCACCAGGGCAGCCGCCGAGCGGCTCGTGCCCGGCCATCCCCCCTCGGGTGGCGCCCCTGGGCAATCGTCCCCGCTACCACCTCCGGGTGGACGTCAAGCCGGTCGAGAACCTGGTCGAGGGCGACGTGGCCGTGCGCTTCACCCCCGATCTCTCCACAGACCGGCTGGTCTTTCGGCTCTGGCCCAACGCCCCCACGACGGCCAGGGCCGGGGCCCGCCTGGAGGTGAGCGGGCTGCGGGTGGGCGGCCGCGAGGTGGAGACGACCCTCGAGAACCCCACGACGCTGGTGGCTCGACCCGCGGGCGGGCTCCGGGCAGGGCGTCTCGTGGAAGCGGCGGCCCATTGGCGCCTCACCCTTCCCGGCCCCGTGCGCGACCGGGTCTCGCGCCGTGGCGACGCCATCCGCCTCGGCTCGTTCTTCCCCATCCTGTCGTGGGAGCCGGGCATCGGATGGGCCACCGAGCCACCCACGTCGGCCTTCGCCGAGGCCTCCACGTCCCCAGCCGCCGACATCACCGCCGACGTCACCGTGCCAGCCGGGCTCGACGTGCTGGCCACGGGGACCTCGACCGTCCCGGGGCGGTGGTCGGCCACGGCGGTACCGGACTTCGCCATGTCCGTGGGCCACTTCACCACGGCGTCGGCCACCGTGAACCTCCCCCAGCCGGTCCAAGTGACCGTCGGGGTCCACGCCGGCATCCCGGAGCCGCCGGGTGCCTACCTGGCCCGCATCACCTCCGCCCTCCAGGACCTCAGCCGGCGCTACGGGGCCTACCCCTGGCCTTCCTACAGCATGGCGGTGACGCCGGACCTCCGTGGGGGGATCGAGTACCCGACGCACGTCATGCAGGGACCGGGCAGCGCCGGTCGCACCACGCCCCACGAGGTGGCCCACATGTGGTTCTACGCGCTGGTCGGGAACGCCCAGGGCAGGGACCCCTGGCTGGACGAGGGCCTGGCCACCTGGGCCGAGTACCGCCTGGAGCGCTCGCTGGCCGCGCTGCTGGCGGCGTCGATCCCCCTCGACGGTCGGGGGCGGGTGGGTGAGCCCATGACCTTCTGGGAGCGCCGGCAGGCGTCGTACTACCGCAGCGTCTACGTGCAGGGCGCCCAGGCCCTGGCCGCCCTGGGCGACCCGGACGCCGTCGACTGCGCCCTTCGCCTCTACGTGGCCCGCACGGCGTTCCGAATCGCCCGCCCCCGTGACCTGGTGGAGGCGACCCGAGCCGTCTTCCCCGGCGCCGAGGCCACGCTGGCCTCGTTCGGCATCCGGCCGTGAGCCGCCGCCCGATCAGCCCGGGGGTTGTTCCCGGAGGAAGCGCTCCACCTCTTCGGCCAGCTCGTCCCTCGAGGGCATCTCTTGCTCCTCGTCCTCCTCGTCCTCCTCGGCCTCCAGACGGCGCACGTAGGCCGCCATGTCGTCGTCGTCGGCCACGACCTCGCTCACCTGACGCTCGTAGGCGGACGCCGCGATCTCCAGGTCGACCGTGTCGACGCGTGCGCCGAGCAGGGAGGTGGCCCGCTCGATGAGCGCCAGGGTGGCTTTGGGCGACGGTGTCCCCGAGACGTAGTGCGGCACCGTGGCCCAGAGGGACGCCGAGGGGATCCCGGCCCGGCCCAGCGCCTCGTGCAACACCCCAACGATGCCGGTGGGGCCCTCGTAGCGGGACCGCCTCAGGCCGAGGCGGGCGACCAGTTGGGGATTGGCGGCCGTCCCCGTCACCTTCACCGGGTGGGTGTGGGGCACCTCGGCCAGCAGCGCCCCGAGGGTGAGGGCGAGCTCGACGTCGAGCGCCTTGGCCACCCCCACGACCGTGGCCGCGAACGTGCGCCAGCGGAGCTGTGGCTCGGCGGCGTGGAGGAAGACCACGTCGTGGGGTTTGCCCGGCATCGACGCCGCCGACAGGCGGCACTCCGGCCAGTCGATCCGGCGGGTCACCCCGTCCACCAGCCGGACCTGGGGGCGGGTGACCGTGAAGTCGTAGAACTCCTCCGGGTCGATGGCGCCGAAGGGCCGAGCGCCCCAGGCGGCGGCCAGGTAACGGGCCGCCGTCGAGGCGCCGTCGGCGGCGTCGTTCCAGCCTTCGAAGGCGGCGATCATGATGGGCCGCCGCAGCCGCGGCCGCTCGTCCCACCGCACGGCGTTCACCCTCACCACGCTACCGCCGGTGCCACGGCCTTGGTCCCAGCGGTCGGCGTGGCCGGGCTGATAGGGACGTGGGGGGTCAGCGGTTGCGCACGGCCTGGAGCTGGCGCACCTCGAAGTCTTCGATGCGGCCCACGGTGGCCAGTTCGCTCAACTCCCCGCTCGAACCACTCAGGTGCCAGGTGGCGGTCCATCGCTGGGTGACGACGATGTCGTAGCGGCCGGCATTCGTCCAATAGTGTGTGATGGTGCCGTGTGGCCAGGGGCCGCCGGTGTTGTCGAAAGGGCCCTGCACGCCGCCGCCGTCGCCCCAGTCCACGAAGAGCTGGCTCTTGGCGTCGATGGTGAGCGGCCCGAGAGGCGTGGGGTGGTCGAAGCGGTCGGTCATCGCCGTGTTCCCCTCGAGGTAGGCGGTCTTGCCGGCGAGCATGTAGCCGGGCGCGATGTGCGGCCTCGGCTTGGGAAGCCGATCCTCGCCCACCTGCTTCCAGTATTCGTTCGCCTGTACGGCCGGGCTCGTCCGCGGCGGGGTGGCGGGTGTCGGG
>JALYHF010000173.1 GCA_030776745.1 Actinomycetota bacterium
GGCCAGCACCCGCCAGCGGCCGGGGGGGGTGGCGGCGGCGGCCGCGGCCACGAAGGACGTCTCCAGGAGCACCACCAGCACGGCGCCGACGGCGTTGAACTCGCCCATCCACCACAAGCCGGGCGCGAACTGGCCCAGCCCGAAGGCCACCCCGACGCCCAGGCGCCGGCGGGTGGACAGCCCGCTCAGGCACCGCGAGAGCACCGCCACCCCCAAGAAGGCGAGTGGCCACCATCCCCACGGCGGCAGCGACAGGGCCACCAGGGCGCCGCCTAGGAGGGCCGGAGCCAGGTGGCGTCCGTGCCGGCGCGGGCGCGGGTCGGAGGCGACGGCAGCGGTGATGGTCGCCATGGTGGTCCGGCCGCCGCTCCTGCCTCCAGTCATCTCGGCGGTAACGTGCCGGCGTGGCCACGGTCCTCTGGCGCAACCGCCGCGACGGCGGCCTCGACCGCTGCAGCTTCCAGGCCGGGCCCAACGGCTTCCGCCTCTCGGGCACCGCCCTGCTGGTGGCCGACGACCGGCCCTACGAGGTGCGCTACACGGTCATGGCCGACCAGCGCTGGCGCACCCGCAGCGTGGGCGTGCACGTGCAGGGTCCCGACGAGGACCAGCGCCTCGCCCTGAGCGCCGACGGCGAGGGGGGCTGGGTCCTCGGGCGAGAGCCCCTGCCCCAGCTGCAGGGTGCCCTCGACGTGGACCTGGCCGTCACCCCGGCCACCAACACCCTCCCCATCCGGCGGCTCTCGTTGTCCCCGGGCGCGTCGGCCGACCTGGCCGTGGCCTACGTGTCGCTCTGGGACCTCACCCCGGAACCGCTCGACCAGCGCTACGAGCGGCTGGCCGAGGACCGCTATCGCTACTCCAACCCGGGCTTCTCGGCCGAGCTGGTCGTCGACGGCGACGGGCTGGTGAGGACCTATGAAGGAGCGTGGGAACTGGTCGCACGGACCCCGGCCGGCGAGGGCACGTGAGCCCGGCGGCGAGGAAGGGCCAGGAGGTCCCCGAGGACGCCATCGAAGCGGCCGAGCGGGGCGAGGGGGTACCGGCCCACACCCACGACGGCGTGTCCGGTGAGGACGGGACCCTGCTCGAGCACCTGCGTCGGGTCCATCGCGTCGAGGCGGCCGATCATCTCAGCCCGGCCACCCAAGAGGGCCTCCACGACCGGGTGCACGGTTCCACCGGGGCGTCCGACCACTGAGGTCCGGTCGGCGAGGCCGGTATCTGTCTCGCGCACGTATTGAGGGAGCCACCTCGAGGTGGTCCAATCGGTGAGGTGGAGCCCCTCTTCCGGGCCGAGTCGGACGCCGATGGAGCCGACGACGGGATGGGGCGCACCTTCGTGTGGGCCCACGACCTGGCCGGCTCGGTGGCCCAGGAGACCGAGCAGGGCCTGTTCAACTGGACGGCCGCCACCGAGGTGGCCAGGGTGGTCCGCTACGACGCCCGGGGCCACGGCCAGGCCACAGGGGCGTACCACTACCGCTCCTACCGTTGGTCGGCGCTGGTGGACGACATGGTGCGGGCGGCCGGCCAGGGCCCCTTCGTGGCCGGCGGCACCTCGATGGGCTGCGCCACCTCCCTCTTCGCCGCCCTGTTGGCCCCGCGGCGGGTGCAGGCCCTGGTGCTGGCCCTTCCCCCTGCCGCCTGGGAGGCCAGGCCGGCGCAGGCCGAGCGCTACGAGGCCGGCGCTCGGGTGGTGGAGACGAGGGGCCTGCCGGCGTTCGTGGAGGTGCTGCGCTCCCAGCCCGACCCGGCGGTGCTCGCCGGCCATGGCCAGCTGAAGGAGGTCTCCCTCCGCCACGTCCTGACCATGGACGAGAAGCTGGTCCCGGCCATCCTGCGGGGGGCGGCGGCGTCCGACCTGCCCAGCCGCGACGACATCAGGACCATCGTCGTGCCCACGCTGATCCTGGCCTGGGACGGCGATCCCGCCCACCCCTTGTCGACGGCGGAGACCCTCGCCTCCCTCATGCTCCAGTCCGACCTGCGGGTGGCCCACGACCTGGACGACGCTCGCACCTGGCCTCGCGTGGTGCGAGACTTCCTGGCCGCCCTCTGAGGCGGCCGACTCAGGACGACCGGCCCACGTTGGCCATGGCGGCCATGAGCAGCAGCCCGCCGTCGACCACCAGCGAGGTGCCGGTGACGTAGCCGGCCCCGGGGCTGGCGAGGAAGACGATGGCCTCGGCCACCTCGCGGGCGTGGCCGGGCCGGCCCAGGGGGATGCCGGGGCGCTCCAGCGTCGCGGGGTCCACGTCGGCCTGGCCGCTCATGGGCGTGGCCACGGCGCCGGGCGCCACCGCGTTCACCCTGATGCCGTGGGCGGCCAGCTCCAGCGCCATCACCTTGGTGAGCAGGCCCAGCCCACCCTTGGCCGCGCCGTAGGCGGAGAAGCCCTTCAGGGGGACGTGCTCGTGCACCGACGTCACGTTGACGATGCGCCCGAGCGTGCCCGAGCGCACCATGTGGCGGGCGGCCCGCTGGGCGCAGAGGAAGGCGCCGTCGAGGTCGACGCCCAGGACGCGGCGCCACTCGGCGAAGTCCTGGTCCAGGAAGGGGGCCGAGGCGCCGGTCCCGGCGTTGTTGACCAGGACGTCGAGCCCACCCAGCGCCCCGGCCAGGTGGTCGACCACGTCGGCGGCGCCGGGCAGCACGGTGAGGTCCATGGGCCTGGTCTCGGCTCGACGCCCGGTGGCGGACACCTCCTCGGCGGTGGCGCCGGCGCCGGCCTCGTCGTCGTACCAGGTGATCCCCACGTCGTAGCCGGCCTCGGCGAAGGCCACCGCCGTCGCCTTCCCGATCCCCGAGCTCGCTCCCGTCACCACGGCGATCGGTGCCATGGCCGGACGCCTACCCCCGTGGTAGCGGCGGCATGCGGCGCCGTCGGCCCAGCCCGGGTCGGCTACCCCAGGGAGGGCAGCTTCTGCTCGAGCTCGTTGAGGCCGGCGAACAGGTCGCCGAGGCGCGCCACCCGCTCCAGCACGGCGTCGGCGTCGAAGACCAGCCGGTCGGCGTCACCGTCGTCGGCGGTGCGGGCCACCTCCTCCCAGGTCACCGGCGTGGAGACCGTGGGCCGGTCCTTGGCCCGAAGGGAGTACACGCACACCGTGGTCTTGTGCTCGTCGTTCTGGCTCCAGTCGATGAGGACCTTGCCGGGTCGCAGCTCCTTCTTCATGCTGGACACCACCTCGTCGGGGAACCGCCGCTCGAAGAGCTGGGCCACGGCCAGGGCGAAGTCCTTGGTGCCCCCGTCGTAGGTGACCGGGGTGTTGAGCGGCGCGTACAGCTGCAGCCCCTTCGACCCCGAGGTCTTGGCGAAGACCTCGAGGCCCAGGCGCTCGAACAGGTCCCGCAGGCGCAGGCCGAGACGGCAGCACTCCACGATGGTGGCGGGCGGCCCCGGGTCGAGGTCGAACACCACCATGGTGGGGCGGTTGATGTCGTCGGCGCGCGACAGCGAGGTGTGCAGCTCGAGGGAGGCCAGGTTGGCCACCCAGACCAACGTCGGCAGGTCGCCGACCACGCAATAGGGCACTTCGGCCTTGTTGCGGCCGCTCCAGATGGGCGCCACCCGCACCCACTCCGGCCGGTGCGACGGGCAGCGCTTCTCGTAGAAGAACTTGTCGTCCACGCCGTTCGGGTAGCGCTTGAGGGTGAGGGGCCGCCCGGCCAGGTGCGGCAGGAGCACCGGGGCCACGCCCCGGTAGTAGGCGATCACCTGCCCCTTGGTGAAGCCGGTGGCCGGGTAGAGGACCTTGTCGAGGTTGGACAGGCTGAGCTGGCGGCCGTCCACCCGAACGGTCGTCCCCGTGGTCACGAGGCCTTTTGCTTCTTGGCCCCGGTCTTGGCGTCGGGCCCGTCTGCCTGGGCGGCGCCGTCGCCGCCGGGCGGCGTGTCGCCCTTCACGGCGGCCAGCGAGGCCTCCAGGGCGGCCATCAGGTCGACGACGGGCGCCGGCCGGTCCACGGTCGGCTGGGCCACGACCTCCTGGCCCTGGGCCTTGCGCTCGATGAGGCTCAGGACCTGCTCCCGGTACGTGTCCCGGTACTTGCCGGGGTCGAAGTCGGAGGCGAGGGAGCCGATGAGCTGGTTGGCCATGGCCAGCTCCCGATCGCTGACGCTATGGCTCTCACCCGGCAGCCCGTCGAGCTCGTCCTGGGGCACGACCTCGTCGGCGAAGTTCATGGTGGACATGACCAGCGCCTCGCCCACCGGGCGGAGGGCTACGAGGTACTGCTTGGTGCGCATCACCACCTTGGCGATGCCCACCTTGTTGGCTTCGCGCATGGCCTCCAGGAGCAGGCGGTAGGGCTTGGACCCCCGCTCGTCGGGCACCACGTAGTAGGACGAGTCGAAGAACAGCGGATCGATCTTGTCGAGGTCGACGAAGTCCTCGATATCGATCGTGTGGGTGCTCTCCGGGTCCAGCTCCTCCAGCTCGGCCGGGTCGATCATCACGTACTGGCCGCTGCTGATCTCGTAGCCCTTGGCCAGCTCCTCGTACGCCACCTCCTCTCCGTCGAGCGAGCACACCCGTTTCTGCTGCACGCGCCCACCGTCCGTGGCGTGGAGCTGGTGGAAGCGGACGTCCTTCTTCCGCACGGCGGTGAAGAGCTTCACGGGCACGTTCACCAGCCCAAAGCTGATGGCGCCACCCCAGATCGACCTGGCCATGCCTCCATTGTCCCCGATGTGGGCCTCATCATCCCACCCCTGGCCGGCGGCTGGGCGCCGGGCCCGCGAAGCGAGCGGCGATCTCGTCGTCCCAGCTCACCTCGCCGGCCACGACATCGGTGCGCAGGCCCTTGAGGGCGGGCTGGCGGATGGTCCCCGACTCCGTCACCTCGCTGTAGGCGACCTCCACGACCAGCATCGGCCGCACGTAGCTCAGCCGGACGGGCGGGGCGTTCACGAAGGGCGATGCCGGCGTGGAGATCCGCTCGAAGAGCCTCCGGAGCTGGCCGATCATCTCCTCGGTGAGGCCCGATCCCGCCTGGCCGACGTAGAAGAGCCGCTGGGGCCGGCCCCGGCGCTCCGCTTCCTCGGCGGTGACGTCGTAGCAGCCCAGAGCCAGGGAGCCGATGCTCTCCCGGCGGCTCCCTCGTCCCGCCGACCAGCCACCCACGACGAACTCGCGGCGCCGCCCGCACTTGAGCTTCCACCACGCCGCCGACCGCATGCCCGGCATGTACGGCGCGTTGAGTCGCTTGGCCATGAAACCCTCCAGCCCGAGGTGCCGGCAGGCCTCCAGGGCCTCCTCGGGGGTGGCATCGAGGACGGGTGCCGTCTGCCAGGCCGGGCCGTCGATGGCCAGGCCTTCGAGGACCCGGCGCCGCTCGCCTTGGGGCCGGTCCACGAGCAGGTGGCCGTCGAGCCACAGCACGTCGAAAACGACGAACACCACCGGCGTCTCCGAGAGGAGGCGGGGAGGCGGGTGAGCCACGTGCATCCGCCTCTGGAGGCGCTGGAAGCTCGTGTGGCCCTTGTCGTCGAAGGCGACCACCTCGCCGTCGAGCACGGCGGCGTGGGGGGCCAGGGCGGCGGGCAGTGCGGCCAGCTCGGGGTAGGTGCCCGTGATGTCGCCGCCCCGGCGGTTGGTCAAGGTGACGGCCGAAGGCTCCACCATGGCCACGACCCGTTGGCCGTCCAGCTTGGGCTCGAGCTGGTAGGCGTGGGGGTCGGGCGGGATGCCGTTGCCGCCGGCGAGCATGGGGAGCAACCGCGGAGGTGGCTCCACGGGTCCGCCCCGGCTCCTGCTCTCGGTCACGGCCTGGCGCCCGGCCGGCTCACTCTCGCCGTTCTCCCGTCAAGCACCGCTCACGGCGGTGTCAGAAGACCGGTCAGTTCTCCACCACGTTGCTGCGGTGGATCGGGTAGCCGCTGTCCAGGCAGTCCCGCTCCGAGCGGAGGGTGTTGGCCACGTAGTCCTGCGGCACGACCACGTAGTTGAACTGCCAGAGCGGGCTGTAGCCGTCCATGCCCGGCACGGAGTCGTAGATGTTGTACTGGCCCTCGACCCGCTCGGGCTCTCGCACCGGCTTCAGCCGCTCGTCGAGCTCGACGTCGTAGACGATCTGGTACTCCTGGGCGACGGGAACGGTGTCCACGTCGACGTCGATCTCGCCCAGCTCAGTGGCGAAGACCACCTTGCCGTCGAACCACACCCGCTCGATGGTCTGGCGAAAGGGGTTGCTGTAGGTGAGGTCGGAGACACCGTCGTCCCGCCACGCCGGCGACGGGAGGGCTGCCTCCACGACCTCACCTCGCTCGATCACCCAGCCCTCACCCTCCTCCACCTCGGGCGGGACCGTGGGCAGCTCCTCGGACACTGGTGCACCTCGCTCGTCGGATTCCGGCTCATCATGGCAGGCATGGCGGCCAGGGGCGCGGCCACGGGCCCGGTCCGGCCGGACCTCGGAGCTCACGCCGCCCGGCGGTAGCGGCGCACGGCGAGCGGCCCGAACACGGCGACGAGGGCCACGGTCCACGCCAGCGACTGGAGCACGGGGGTGGCGGTGGGCCCGCCGAGCACCAGCGCCCGGATGGCGTCCACCACCACCGAGAGGGGCTGGTGTTCGGCGAAGGCCTGCAGCCAGCCCGGCATGGTGGCCACCGGGACGAAGGCCGAGGAGGCGAACACCAGCGGCGCCAGCACGGGGAAGGCGGCCGCCTGGGCCGCCTCTCCGTTGGGGACCGACAGCCCGACCAGGGCGAAGGCGGCCGACATGCCGCAGCCGAACAGCAGCAGCAGCGCCAGGCCGGCGAGGAAGGCGGCCATGCCGGTGTGGACCCGGAAGCCCACCGCGAACCCCACCGCGGCCATGAGGGCCACGACGAAGACGTTGCGCAGCAGGTCGCTGACGATCCGCCCGGCCAGGACCGCCGAGCGGGCCATGGGCAGCGACCGGAACCGCTCGACGAGGCCCTTCTGGAGGTCCTCGGCCAGTCCGACGCCAGTGCCCATGGCGCCGAAGGCCACCGTCTGGGCGAAGATTCCCGGCATCAGGTAGTCCACGTAGCGGACGGGGCCGGTGTCGATGGCGCCACCGAACGCGTAGCGGAACAGCAGCACGAAGATCACCGGCTGGATGGTGGAGAACACCAGCAGCTGCGGCAGGCGGACGATGGTGAGCAGGTTGCGCCCGGTGATGGCCAGCGTGTCGCTCACGGCCCGGGCCAGGCGGTTCCCGGATGGGCGGCGGGCCTGCCCCTGAGCAGCGGTGGCCACGGCGGTCATGCCGCACCTCGCGACGAGAGGGAGCGATTTGGCTCGGCGGGCCCGGCCTCGACGCGGCGTCCGGTGAGGGCCAGGAAGACGTCGTCGAGGCTGGGCTCGCGGATCACCACGGAGACCGGTGTGAGGCCGGCGCCACCGAGCCCGCCCAGCAGGCCCATGAGCACCCGCGGCCCGTCGTCGACCTCGAGGCGCACCAGGGAGCCGTCTCGCTCGGGGGGCGTCACGCCGAAGCGGCCCAAGACCGGCTCCGCCCGCTCGGCCTCGTCCTCGTCCCGGAGACCGACCTCGAGCACCGTGGTGCCCACGCCGGCCTTGAGCTCGGCCGCCGTGCCCTCGGCCACCACCCGCCCCCCGTCGACCACGGCGATGCGGTCGGCCAGCTTGTCGGCCTCCTCCAGGTACTGCGTGGTCAGCAGCAGCGTCATGCCCTCGGCCACCAGCTCACCGATGACCGCCCACAGCTCCCTGCGACTGCGCAGGTCGAGACCGGTGGTGGGCTCGTCGAGGAACAGCACCGGTGGGCGGTGCACCAGAGCGGCGGCCAGATCGAGGCGTCGGCGCATCCCGCCCGAGTAGGTCCGCACCGGGCGGTCGGCGGCGTCCGACAGCCCGAAGCGCTCGAGCAGCTCGCTGGCCCGCTCGGCCACCAAGGCTCGAGGGAGGTGGGTGAGGCGCCCGATGAGGCGCAGGTTCTCCCGGCCGGTGAGGTTCTCGTCGACCGCCGCGTACTGGCCGGCGAGCCCGATGCGGTCCCGCACGGCGTCGGCCTGGCGCACGACGTCGAACCCGAGCACCCTGGCGCTGCCCTCGTCGGGCGGGATGATGGTGGTGAGGATCCGAACCGCCGTCGTCTTGCCAGCGCCGTTGGGGCCCAGCAGCCCGAACACGGTGCCGGGGGGAACCTGCAGGTCGATGCGCTCGAGGGCCACCACGTCGCCGTAGCGCTTGGTGACCCCGTTCAGGGCGATGGCTGCCTCGGTCATGGCCACGACCTTCGCGCCCTCACTTGAGGGGTGTCAAGCTTTTATACGGTCCAACCTTCGGACGGTTGAAAGCGTCGGTCGCCGGGGGTACCGTGTGGCTGTGGCTACCCGAGGCTCGGCGCGCTCCCCGGCGCTCGCCGCCGAGGCGTGGCAGCTCCTCCTGGACTACTTGCTGGCCAACCGCGATCGGCACATGCGCATCGCCGGGGACTTCGGGCTCACCTTGGGGGACATGAAGACCCTCGTGTCGCTGGATCCCGACCAGCCCAAGCCCATGGGCGCGCTAGCCGAGGACTGGAAGTGCGACGCCTCCAACGTGACGTGGCTGGTCGACCGCCTCGAGGACCGCGGCCTGGTGGAGCGGCGCACGTCAGCGACGGACCGCCGGGTCAAGACCGTGGTGCTCACCGCCCTCGGCCAGAAGACCAAGGTGGAGCTGCTCGAACGGATCCACCACCCGCCCGACGAGCTCCTGGCCCTGCCCCGAGCCGACCTCGAGGCGCTCGTGCGCGCCCTCGAGAAGCTGCTCCCCCGAGACCAGCAGCGCTGAGCCGCCGCCTGGTGCGGGCCGAGCAGGCCCTCAGGCGAGGACCAGGCGGGCCGCCCTGCGGCCCTGGGCGATGCAGGCGGGGATGCCCACGCCGCCCAGGGCCGGCCCGGCGACCGCCACCCGGCGCAGGTCGCGCGCCACCGCGGCCTCGATGCGGGCCACCCGCTCCAGATGGCCCACCCGGTACTGGGGAAAGGCGTCCCGCCAGCGGGTGACGCGAAAGTGGGACGGCGCGTCGGTGAGTCCCAGGGCGTCGGCCAGGTCGGCGTGGAGGCGGCCCACGAGCTCCTCGTCGGCCATGGCCAGCGCCCGCTGGTCGCCCCAGCGACCGGCCGACGCCCGGAGCACCACCTGTCCCGGCGCCGCCCAGTGCGGCCACTTGGCCGAGGCGAACGAGCAGGCCGTCAGGAGCCGCCCTTCTCGGCGCGGCACCAAGAAGCCGCTTCCCACCGGTGGACGGGGGAACGCGTCGGCGGGGTACACGAGCACGGCCAGCCCGACCGAGGCGTGGTCGATGGACCGCAGCTCGGCCGCGGCCTGCGGCGACCCGGCGAGCAGGTCGGCCGCCACCGTGGCGGGGGCGGCCACGACGGTGGCGTCGGCTCGGAGCGCCGCCAGCGACTTGACCGGCGTGGCCAGCTCGACGGCCACGCCACCGGCGCGCAGCTCCTCCTCGAGGCGCACCACCAGGCGGGCCAGGCCCTCCCGGAGCGAGTGGAACATCGGGCCGGGAGCAGGAGGGGAGGCCCGACGCTGGGCCCGGAGCCCGGCCACCAGGCTGCGGCGCTCGGCGGCCGCCGCCGCCAGTTGGGGTGCGGTGGCCCGCACGCTGAGCAGCTCGGACGGCCCGGCGTGGATGCCACCGACGAGCGGGTCGACGAGGCGCTCGTGCACCTGGCGCCCCAAGCGGGCCCGGACCAGGTCGCCCACCGACCGGTCGTGGCCCCCGTCTCGGGATGCCGGCAGCACCAGGTCGAGGGTGGCGCGGGCCAGGCCGGCGGGCGAGAGGACGCCCGAGCGGGCCAGCGAGACCAGATCGGTGGGAGCCCCGAGCACCACGCCGGCGGGCAGCCGGCGGAGCCGGCCCCGCACCCACACGAAGGCCTGGTCGGCGGCGGGGCTCACGAGCTCGGAGTCGAGACCGAGCTGGCGGCACAGCTCCAACGCTTCCGGGACCCGGGACAAGAAGGCGTCGGGACCGAGGTCGACGGGGCGGCCCCCCACCTCGGCCGTCACGATCCTGCCTCCGAGCCGGTCGGCGGCGTCCAGGAGGGTGACCCGGGCACCGGAGCCGAGCAGCTCCCAGGCCGCGGCCAACCCGGTGATGCCGCCTCCGACCACGGCGACGTGGGTCACGGGAGGCGCTCGGCGGCGTCGGCCACCAGTTCGGCCAGCATCGCGAGGAATCGGGGGTCGTCGTTGAGGGCCGCCGTCCGCTCCAGGCGCAGGCCGGCCTGTTCGGCCACCCCTCGGGCTTCGACGTCGATGTCGTAGAGGACCTCGAGGTGGTCGGAGACGAAGCCGGCCGGGCACACCACCACGCCCTCCACCCCCTCGGCGGCCAGGGCCCGGACGACCTCGAGGATGTCGGGGCCGATCCACGGCTCCGGCGTGCGCCCGGCGCTCTGCCAGGCCAGCCGCCAATGGTCCACACCGGCCTTGCCCACCACCGCCTCCGCCGTCTGGCGGAGCTGGTCGGGGTACGACGGATCGTCCAGGTGGCGCGCCCGCTCGGGCAGCGAGTGGGCGCTGACGAGGGTCTCCACCCGGGCGCTGGCCGGGAAGCGGCCGAGAGCCTCGGTCACCCGTTCGGCCAGAAGGTCCACCAGCGTCGGGTGCAGGTGCCAGGGGCGGACCCCGAGGTAGGGCGTGGACCCCCGGCCCGCCGCCGCCCGCTCGTGGTACTCGCCCACGCTGAGGGCCGAGTGATGCGGGGCCAGCGCCAGGCCCACCACGCCTCGCACCCCGGCGGCCAGGAGGTGGGCCATGCCGTCCTCCACGAAGGGGGCGGCGTGCTTCTGGCCGAGGGTCACGAGGAAGGCGTCCCCCAGGGCGGACTGGACGCCGGCGACCTGCTCCGTCGTTCTGTCGAGGAGGGGCGACAGCCCGCCGATGGCGTCGTAGCGGCGCCGGAGGTCGGCCAGCAGCTCGGGCGTGGGAGGTCGTCCCCGCCGTACGTGGGTGTAGTAGGCCTCGACCTCCTGGGGTGAGGCGGGGGTCCCGTAGGCCATCACCAGCACGCCGACGGGCTCTGGTGCCATGGGCCAGCTCGGCTACGGCGACGGGCGGGGTCGGGGCCCCGCCTCGTCGAGGAGCCGGGGTCGGGGCCCCGGCGGGGCGGAGGAGGACGGCGACGGGCGGGGTCGGGGCCCCGCCTGAGGCTCCGGCGCCGTCGAGGACTCGCCGTGCACCAGGTCCACCACCCGTTGCAGCACGGCCGGGTCGGTGTCGGGAAGCACGCCGTGGCCCAGGTTGAACACGTGGCCGGGCCGCCCGCCCGCCCGCCCGAGCACCTTGGCCACCTCGGCGTCGACCACATCGGAGGGAGCCAGGCAGATGGCCGGATCGAGGTTGCCCTGCACCGCCTTGTCGTGGCCCACCCGGTGCCAGGCCACGTCGAGCGGCACCCGCCAGTCGACACCGACCACGTCGGCCCCGGCGTCGGCCATGAGGGAGAGCAGCTCGCCGGTCCCCACGCCGAAGTGCAGGCGCGGCACCCCCAGGTCGGCCAAACCGTCGAAGATGCGCCGGGTTGCGGGCAGGACCAGTTCGGCGTACTCGACGGGGGAGAGCGCCCCCGCCCAGCTGTCGAACAGCTGCACGGCCTGGGCGCCGGCGCCCACCTGGGAGCGAAGGGAGGAAAGGGCCAGGTCGGCCAGGGCGTCGAGCAGCGCCGCCCACGTCTCCGGCTCGCCGTGCATGAGGGCTTTCGTGCGGGCATAGGTGCGAGAGGGGCGTCCCTCGATCAGGTAGCTGGCCACGGTGAAGGGCGCCCCGGCGAAGCCGATGAGCGGCACCTCCAGCTCGCTGGCCAGGATGCCCACGGTCTCGACGACGTAGGGGATGTCCTCCTCGGGCTCGAGCGGGCGCAGGCGGGCGAGGTCCTCCTTGCCCCGGAACGGCTCACCCACGACGGGCCCGACCCCCGGCACCACGTCGACGCCGAAGCCCACCCCGTGCACCGGCACCACGATGTCGGAGTAGAGGATGGCGGCGTCCACGCCGTAGCGGCGCACGGGCTGCAGCGTGATCTCGGCGGCCAGCTCCGGCTCGCGGATCGTGTCCAGGATGCTGCCCGAGCGGCGCAGGGCCCGGTACTCCGGCAAGGAGCGCCCGGCCTGCCGCATGAACCACACGGGCACGTGGGGGGCGGGCCGTCGGCGACAGGCAAGCAGGAAAGGTGCGTCGTCGCTGGCGGCCATCGGGCGAGGGTACCCGGCGGTGTCGCGCTCACGGCTGAGCACGGCAAAGGCTGCTCAGCCAGGCGTCGGTGGCCAGCCGGGCCGGAAGACCTGTTCGCCGTTGAGGCCAGCCACCAGCCACCCCTCGGCCGTGTGGCGGACCAGGAATCGCCGGACCAAGGCCGCCCGCCTGGGGTCGGGTGGCACCTCGGCCGCCCCCGTCTCCACGAGCGTCACGATCTCGAGGTCGAGGCCCACCACCTCGGCTTGGTCCCAGGCCCGCCACGTCCGGGAGCTGAACCCCTTCCAGATCCTCTGCCACTCGCCGGTGAGCTCGGATGCGAACCGCGCCCAGAGCGGGTGGTCGGAGGGGGCGGCGGCCAGGGCGGCCGCCAGCGCGTCACGGTCCTCGCCGCCGGGGATCGCCTCGTGCTGGTGGCGCCAGATCCACTCCTGGGCCAGCACCAGGCGGAGGGTCGGGTCCGTGCCGGGCCAGGCGGCAGCCAGATCGGCCCGGTCCATGACGGCCTCCAGCCAGGCCATGACGGAGGCTTGTGGGCTGCCTGGCAGCGGCGTGGCGCCCTCGGCGCCCTGGGCGTCCGACATGGCCTCGGAGCGTACGGCGGTCCTCCGGCCCATGCGGCGGGCGAGAGCGCCGCTCGCTCTCGACGTGGTGGCGTCCCTCTACACTCGAACCTCCCCCGCAGGCAGCGGGCGAGGGTCTTCCGAGGGAGTGCGTGGCCTCACACCCCGGCCTGCAAGAGGAACAAGCACACATCGACCGGGCCTACGAGCGCGTGGAGTCCATGCGCGCCGCCGCCGGCGCGCTCCTCGAGTCGACCCTGCGCCAGCGGGGAGGGACGCCGCAGGCGCTGGCCGAGCGCGACGTGATGGTGCGCACCACCCTGCAGCGCCTGGACCAGCTGGAGATGGGCCGCGAGTCCCTGTGCTTCGGGCGCATCGACCGCGAAGACGGCGAGAGCTTCCACATCGGCCGACTCGCCGTCTCCAGCGAGGACCACGAGCCGCTGGTGGTGGACTGGCGGGCGCCCGTGGCCGAGCCGTTCTACCGGGCCACCGGCCGTCACCCCATGGGGCTGGTCCGACGCCGGCACTTCGCCACCGAGGGCCGTCGGGTCGTGGGCATCGAGGACGAGGTCTTCGGCCTGCTCGGAGCCGACGGCGACGTGTCCGACCATGACCTGAGCACCGCCGAGGGGGCCGGCGCCATCGCCTCGGGCGCGCTCCTGGCCGCCCTGACTCGAGCCCGCTCGGGCCGCATGCGGGACATCGTGGCCACGGTCCAGAAGGAGCAGGACGAGGTGATCCGGGCCGAGCTGCCGGGCGTCCTCGTCGTGCAGGGCGGCCCCGGTACGGGCAAGACGGCGGTGGCGCTCCATCGCGCCGCCTACCTGCTCTACACCCACCGCTTCCCCCTGGAGCGCCAGGGCGTGCTGGTGGTGGGCCCCAACCCCCTCTTCCTCCGCTACATCGAGCAGGTGCTGCCGTCGCTGGGCGAGAGCGGGGTGGTCCTGACCACCATCGAGGGCCTCGTCCCGGAGGCCCGGGTCCGGGGCGTCGACTCGCCTCTGGCCGCCCAGGTCAAGAGCGACCCTCGCATGGCCCAGGTGGTGGCCCGGGCCGTGCGGGACCGACAGCGACCGCTTCGCGAGGACCTCGAGGTGGGATTCGAGGGCTTCGCCTTGCGCCTCACCGCCGAGGCCACCCGGCAGGTCGTGTCGTCGGCTCGCCGCCGTCCGGGAGCGCACAACTCCCGGCGCCGCCACGTCGAGGCCCTCGTCGCCCGACGGCTGCATGCCCAGTACCAGCAGGCGGCCCTGCGCCGCCTGCGGGCGGGCCTCCGCGGCGCTGAGGAAGACGAGTCGGGCACGGGGGTGGCCGAGGGCAGCCTCACCGAGGCCGACCTGTGGCGAGCGGTCCGGCGCCAGCCGGAGGTGACGGCGGCCCTCGACCGGATGTGGCCGGTTCTCCTCCCCGCCGAGCTGCTGCACGATCTCTACGGCGCCGCGCCGCTGGTGCGCCTGGCCGCCCGCGGGATCCTCACCGACGAGGAGCAGGCCGCGCTGCGCCGCGGCCGCAGCGCCACGCTCGACACCATCCCCTGGACGGCCTCCGACCTGCCCCTCCTCGACGAGGCCGCCGTCCTGCTCGGGCCGGCGCGGGCCAGGTCGGGCGAGGACGAGGCGATCCGCAGCTACGGGCACATCGTCGCCGACGAGGCCCAGGACCTGACCCCGATGCAGCTGCGCATGCTGGCCCGCCGGTCCCTGTCCGGCTCGATGACCGTCGTGGGCGACGTGGCCCAGGCCACCGGCCAGCGAGCGCCTTCGGGATGGGGCGAGATCACCGCCCACCTGCCGGACCGCCGCCCGGCCCGAATGGCCGAGCTCAGCGTCAACTACCGCACGCCGGCCGAGATCATGGACGTGGCCGCCCGGGTGCTGGCCGAGGCCGCCCCCCACCTGCGCCCGCCCCGGTCGGTCCGCTCGGGGGAGCCCCCCCCGGCGATGGTGGCCACCGGGCCGGAGACCCTGGTCGCCGAGGTGGTCGAACGGGCCCGCCGGGAGCTGGCCGCCGTGGACGGCGGCACGGTGGCGCTGATCGCCGCCCCCTCGATGACCGACGCCCTGGCCGCCGGGCTGGACAGGGGCCGCCTCCCCTTCGGCGACGCCCACCGCTCCGGCCTCGACGCCCACCTGACGCTGCTCTCCGTCGCCCTGGTGAAGGGCCTCGAGTTCGACGCCGTGGTGGTGGTGGAGCCGGCCCGGGTGGTGGCCGAGGCGGCCCAGGGCCTGCGAGCCTTGTACGTGGCGCTGACCCGGGCCACCAGGCGCCTCACCGTGGTGCACGCCGAGCCCCTTCCCCCCGTCCTGGGCGACGCGTCGCCGCCGGCGGACCTTCGGGTGGGCGGACCGGTCCTCGAGGCCTGAGCCGTGGAGCCGGGCGACCTCGACCCCGACCCGATCCGCCAGATCGCCGTCTGGCTGGACGAGGCTGGTGCCGCAGGGGTGGTCGAGCCCAACGCCATGGTGCTGGCCACGGCCACGCCCGACGGCCGCCCCTCGGCCCGTACCGTGCTGGTCAAGGGCGTCGACGAGCGGGGACTGGTGTTCTTCACCAACTACGCCAGCCGCAAGGGGCGCGAGCTGGCGGCCAACCCAGTGGCCGCCGCCGTCCTGGTCTGGCCCGCCCTCGGACGCCAGGTGTGCCTCACCGGTCCGGTGGCCAGAACCTCCTGGGCCGAGTCGGAGGCGTACTTCCGCACCCGGCCCCGGGGCAGCCGCCTGGCCGCCTGGGCGTCCCCGCAGAGCGAGGTGGTGGCCGACCGGGCCGAGCTGGACCGCCGCCTGGCCCGGGCCGCCGAGCGCTTCCCCCACGACGATGTCCCCCTTCCCCCCTGGTGGGGCGGCTTCCTGCTGGCCCCGTCGTCCGTGGAGCTGTGGCGGCGGGGCGACGACCGCCTGCACGACCGCCTGCGGTACACGCGCCTGCCGGGCGGGGAGTGGGCCGTCGATAGGCTGGCGCCGTGAACCAGCGCCCCCCCCAGGCCCCCGAGGTGGGCTTCGACGAGTTGGCCCGGGCCCTCGACACCGGCGGCCATCTCGTCGACGTGCGCCTCCCGGAGGAGTACGAGGAGATGCACGTCCCCGGCGCCGTGCTCATCCCCCTGCCCGAGCTGGCCCATCGGGCCGGCGAGGTTCCGAAGGGCGAGAGGGTGTACGTCATCTGCGCCTCGGGCGGTCGGAGCCTGGCCGCCGCCGAGGCGCTGAACAACGCCGGCTGGAACACCGTGTCGGTGGCCGGCGGAACCAAGGGGTGGGCGGCGGATGGCCGCCCGGTCCGCTCTGGCCCCGAGCCGGCCTGAGCCCTTGCCACGTCCGCGCCCTTTGGCCTCGACGCGGCGGCCCAGATGGAGAAGAATGCCACCGGACATGGCCTCGCTCCTGGTCGCCTCACGATGAGCGCTTCCACCGACGACAAGCGGGAGAAGCACGCCTCGAAGCCGAAGGGCCGTCCCCACCGACTCGGCCGGTGGGTCGACGCCAGGCTGGGCACCACCCGCTTCGGCCGCACCGCCCTCAACAAGGTCTTCCCGGACCACTGGTCGTTCATCCTGGGCGAGGTGGCCATGTACTGCTTCGTGGTCCTGGTCCTCACCGGGGTGTTCCTGACCTTCTTCTACAAGCCCAGCATCAAAGAGGTCACCTACCACGGGAGCTACAAGGCCATGGAGGGCGTCCACATGACGGAGGCCTTCCAGTCGGTGATGCGTCTCAGCTGGGACGTGCGGGCCGGGCTGGTGATGCGCCAGATCCACCACTGGGCGGCGCTGCTGTTCGTGGCCGCCATCGTCATCCACCTCTGCCGGGTGTACTTCACCGGTGCCTTCCGCCGCCCCCGGGAGATCAACTGGATGGTGGGCGTCACCCTGCTGCTGCTGGCCGTGGGGAACGGCTTCACCGGCTACTCGCTGCCCGACGACCTGCTCTCGGGCACGGGCCTGGCCGTGTCCTACTCCGTGGTGCTCGCCATCCCGTTCGTCGGGACGTGGTTCGCCTTCCTCTTCTTCGGTGGCGAGTTCCCGGCCGAGGACATGATCACCCGGCTCTACGTGCTGCACATCATGTTGATCCCGGCCCTGATCATCGCCGTGATGGGGGCCCACCTGGCCATCCTGTGGCGCCAGAAGCACACCCAGTTCCCCGGCCCGGGGCGCAAGGAGAGCAACGTGGTGGGCTCTCACCTGTGGCCCACCTACGCGGCCAAGAGCGTCGGGCTGTTCTTCCTGGTCTCCGCCGTGCTCGCCCTCCTCGGCGGGTTGGTGCAGATCAACCCGGTGTGGCTCTACGGTCCCTACAAACCCGACGTGGTGAGCACCGCCGCCCAGCCGGACTGGTACGTGGGATGGCTGGAGGGGGCCCTGCGGGTGGCCCCCAACTGGGAGCTGGAGGCCTTCGGCCACACCATCGCCAACCCCTTCTTCCCCGGTGCCGTGCTGCCCGGCCTCACCTTCGCGCTGCTGTACGTGTGGCCGTTCCTCGAGGCCAGGTTCACCAAGGACCGCGCCGAGCACCATCTGCTCGACCGTCCGCGGGACCGGCCCGTGCGCAGCGCCATCGGCACGGGCGTGCTCACCTTCTACTTCGTGCTCACCCTGGCCGGCGGCCAGGACGTGATCGCCCAGAAGTTCGACATCTCGGTGGAGGGCGTCGTGCTCGGGCTGCGGGTGCTCCTCGTGGCCCTGCCCCTCCTCGTGGCCTACCTCACCTACCGGTTGTGCAAGGACCTGGCCGGCGCCGAGCACCTGGAGCACGAGAAGGAGGAGGCCCGGCAGCTGGCGCCCAAGGTCGAGGCGGCCGGGAGCAGCGCTGCCAGCTGAGCAGCCCGGGGCGGCACGAGAGGAGCTCGAGGATGCGCTCGCTGGACGCAGTGCTGCCCCACCCGGCCCGCGGCCGTCGCCTGCTCGTGGCGGCCGCCGTCATCCTGGGCGCGAAGGTGCCGTGGTGGCCCTCAACGGCGACGTGCGGGTGGCGGGGACGGTGGAGGAAGCGGTGGTGGCCGTCAACGGGAGGGCCATCGTCGACGCCGGCGGGCGGGTGGGCGGGGACGTGGTGTCTTCGCGGGCTCCCCTGATCGCCCCTGGCGCCACCGTGGAGGGGGAGACGGGAAGGGTCCGGTTCAGCTTCCGCACTCTCGGCACGGTCGTGTGGATCACCTGGTGGCTGGCGGTCACGGTGTCCGGCCTGGTGATCGGCCTGGCGCTGCTGGCTCTCGCCCCGGCCGCCATGGCGGCGTCGCTGGCCGTGGCCCGCACCCGGGCCGGCCCGTCCCTCGGATGGGGGCTGCTGGTCACCATCGGAGTCCCGGTGGCGTCCGTGGTCCTGCTGGTCACGCTGGTCGGCATCCCCCTCGGGCTGCTGGGGCTCCTCTCGTTGGCGCTGCTCTACTCGTTGGGCTACGTGGTCGCCGCGCTGGCGCTGGGTCGGGCCATGGTCAAGGAGCCGAGGAGCGCCTACCTGGCCTTCCTGGCCGGCTTCGCCGTCCTTCGCCTGGTCGGACTCGTCCCCGCCCTGGGCGGGGTCGTGACCTTCCTCGCCACCGCCTTCGGCCTCGGGGCGCTCACCATCGCCGCCGGGAGGGCGGCCCGCCGGGATCCCGCCGTCGCCGCCGGGGCCGCCGCTCCCTGACCGTCACCTCGGTCTCGCCGCTCGCTCCGACCCTCCCGCGTGCAGCAGCCGGGCGAACAGCTCGGCGTACTGCAGCAGATGGCGGTCGGCAAGGAAGTGCTGCCGCACCCGCTCCTTGGCGTTGGCCCCCAGGCGGGCGGCCTCGTCGGGCTGGTCCAGGAGGCCGGCCACGGCCAGGCCGAAGCCTCGGAGGTCGGTGGGATCGTCCAGCAGCACGCCGGTGTCGGCGGTCACCTGGTCGGTGATGCCGCCCACCGCCGAGGCCACCACGGGCCGGGCCTTCCACATGGCCTCGGAGACGGTCAGCCCGAAGCCCTCGGCCAGGCTCTTCTGCACGGCGATGGTGGCGTGGCGCTGCAGGGCGTTGACCATGGCGGCGTTCTCGGCCAGGTCGTCCATGGGCAGACAGGCCAGGTGGACGCGGGACTGCACGTCGGCGGGCAGGTTCTGCCAGTCGGCCACGCACTCCTCGAGCACCAGGGCGCCTTCGGGGTCGTCGGCCACGCCCGCCACCGCCGGGCCGGCCAGCACGAGGTGGGCGTCGCCCCGGCGCCCCGCGTGGTGGGCGAAGCCCCGCATGACCCCGGGCATGTCCTTGAGCCGGTCCCAGCGCGAGACCTGGACGACGAGCGGCACCCCCGGGTCCGGGGGGGAGCCGCTGCGGATGACGGTGGCCGAGCGCACCACCTGGCCGAGCGACCCATCCGGGGCCGTGAAGGTGGGCGGCGACCCGGCCTCGTCGCCGGCGACGATCCCGGTCCGGGCCAGGATCGAGCGCACCGTGGCCGGGTCCAGCTCCTGGTTCTTCGTCGAGAAGGGGTCGATGGAGGGGGCGACGATGACGGCGCTCCCCTGCGGCACCCAGGCCGGCACGTAAGCCGGACGCGAGAAGACCAGGGCGTGGGCCCCGCTCAGGTGCGGGCGCAGGAAGCTCCACGCCGCCTCGGTGTAGCGGTTGGCCCCGTCGACGCCGATGTGGCAGCGCCACACCACCGTCGCCCCGGCGGCCTCCAACGCCGGCACCAGGCCCGCCGTCTGGGGGTCGTGCAGCAGCACGACGTCGGCGGGGCGGATCCGCTCCAGGAGGGCGGCGGCGTTCTGGGCCAGGACCTCGGTGTAGTGGGCCGCCTCCGCCGCACCGAGGGGCCCCCCGTCCCCCGCGAAGCCGTGGACGTTGTTGTGGATCCGCTTGGTGATGGCGAAGAACTCGCCGTCGCCGCCGATGACGAGCCAGCGCGTGTCGATCCCGACGTCGCGGGCGTAGCCGACCAGCACGTGCAGCATCTCTGCCACACCGCCGCCGCTGGCCGTGGAGTTGACGTTCCACAGGGCCCGCCCGGCGAAGGCGCGCCGAGCCTCGGCGGCGGCCGCTCCCAGAGCCTCCACCCGGTCGCTGTTGACCACCTCGGTGAGGCGCTCCAGGGGCACGTTGGGCACGTCGACTTCCTCGAGGGTCACCATGCCCGGGATTCTGCCGGAAACTTGCTGCAGACTGGGGGGATGGGCCGGGTGTACGAGACGCTGGACGAGCGGTTGACCGAGTTCCTCCGCCGCCAGCACGTGTTCTTCGTGGCCACCGCGCCGCTGGCCGCCGACGGCCTGGTGAACCTTTCACCCAAGGGCCTCGACACCTTCGACGTCCTCGACGAGCACCGCGTGGCCTATCTCGACCTCACCGGGAGCGGCGTGGAGACCATCGCCCATCTGCGCGAGAACGGCCGGATCGTGGTGATGTTCTGCGCCTTCGAGGGACCGCCCCGCATCGTCCGCCTGCACGGACGGGGACGGGTGGTGCTCCCCGCAGATGCCGGGTTCGACACCTTGGCCGGACGCTTCCGGCGCCGCCCGGGCGTCCGCTCGGTGGTCGAGATCGAGGTGACGCGCATCGCCGACTCGTGCGGCTTCGGCGTTCCCCTCCTGGCCTACCAGGGCGAGCGCTCAGAGCTCGACGCCTGGGCGGCGGCCAAGGGCCCCGACGGGCTGGCCGACTACCGGGCGGGGAAGAACGCCGTGAGCCTGGACGGCCTCCCCGGCCTGGGCTGAGGCCGCCACCCCCGAGTACAGAGCCCCCCGCTGTGGTGGTCTAGGCGCTCGGGACCGATCGGGGCACGGCCGCACGAGGCGTGGCCGGCCGCTCCGGCCGGCGGATCCACGCCGCGAACAACAGCACGGCGGCCAGGGCGTAGAGCATCCCGCCGGGGCCCCACATGATCACGCCGGCGACCTGCTGGTCCTCGAGGGCGCTCAAGCCGCCGCCGGCGCCCGCCGGCTTGGCGTAGATGGGGTACCACGGGCGCGACGACAGCGCCATGAGCACGCCGAGCAGGCTGCTCTGGAGGGCGGCGGCGAAGGTGACCAGGACCCCGGGGCCGTACAGGGACCGCCGGCGGGCACCGATGACCGCCCACCAGAAGACCAGCGCGGTGGCGAGGAAGCTGGCGTGCTCGAGCCCGTGCACCCACTCCGAGCGGAGGGCCGCCTGGTAGGGCCGCGGGGCGTGCCAGCCCCAGAGGGTGGCGCTCTGCACGGCCAAGGCGGCGACGGCCCACGCCACCCAGCTGGCCGGGCGGGCGTGGTGCCGCGACAGGCGCCGGCCCCAAGGCAGCGTGGTGCGCCGGCTTTGGTCGGGGAGGGCCCACGGCAGGGCCGACAGCGGGTTGCCCAGCACCAGCAGCGGGGCGGCCACCGCCACCAGCGTGAGGTGCTGGACCATATGCGCCCACAGGCGCTCCTGGGCCAGGTGCTCGAGCGGGGTGGCCAGCGCCACCAGCAGCGAAGCCAGGCCGGCGGCGAAGCAGCCCGCCTGCCAGCTGCGCACCACCCGGCCGGAGCCGGCCCGGGCCCAGAGCCGGCTCAGGCCGCGGGCGTAGGCCCAGGCGACGAGCGCCACCCCGGCCACCACGCCGGCGGTGTCAGGCACAAGGACTGAGGAACCAGGCGTAGCTGCCCTCGAGCAGGATCAGGGCCAGGTTGATGCCACCGATCATGAGCCCGAAGACCCCGAGGAACTGCGTGTTGCCCGGGAGGGTGCCCGCCGCCTCGTCGTCGCTCGACCCCCGGACGAGGCCCACGCACAGCCACATGGCGGCCACCGTGACCAGCGCGGTGACCAGGGTGAACACGTCCATGACCCAGCGGGTGCCCTCCTCGTTGCAGGTGAAGCGGGTGAGGGCGGCCACCATCAGGAGGTGGACGGTCCAGGCGGCGATGCCGCCCAGAACGGCGAACCACAGCTTGATGCCCTTGAGCGGGCGGACGACCTCCATCTAGGCCTTCAGGTAGTGGGTCGAGAGGTACAAGGTGGAGAACACGAAGACCCACACGCCGTCGACGAAGTGCCAGTACATGCCGATCACCTGCACGGTCACGTGTCGCTCGGCGCTGAACTTGCCCATCCAGGCCTTGACCTGGAGCATGGCGATCATCAGCAGACCGCCCATCACGTGGGCGCCGTGGAGGCCGGTGATGCTGTAGAACAGCGAGGCGTAGGCGTTGTCGCGGATGCCGAAGGTGAGCTCGTGGTACTCGTAGATCAGGTAGCCGAAGAAGGTCAGGCCCATGACCAGGACCAGGGCCAGCCCGATCTTGAGCCGACGCACGTTGCCCTTGCGGATCCCGTGCTCGGCCCAGGCCATGGGGATGCTGCTGCCCAACAGGATGGCGGTGAAGAACCAGATCTTGCCCAGCTCGGGCGACTCGATGGGTGGCGGGGGCCACTCCTTGGACGCCGCCCGCACGAACAGGTAGGACGATAAGAAGGTGGCGAAGATCATGCCCTCGGTCATGATCAGCACGACCATGCCCCACCACGCCGTGCTGCGCCCGGTGAGGGCCCGGGCCGACTCCTCCGGCGCGGCGGCCTTCTCGGCCGACTCGGCCACAGCGGTCATCGCAGGTCCTCCTCGGTGCGCCACCCCCAGGTCACCAGGCCGATGACGGCCAGGGCCAGGCCGACGGCGCCGACCAGGGCCGCCTTGATCAACAGCCCCACGAAGATGACGGCCAGGCCCAGGGCCAACACGAAGGGCAGGTAGGTCTCGCCGGGGATCTTCATGGTCTCGTCCGACTCGGCCACCAGGCCGGAGGTGATGGGCGTCTCCCGGTTGAAGGCGCCGGGCGGCCCCATGGCCCGGGTGGCGTCGTCGCCGCCCGACTCGGCCTCCGTGGGGGGCGGGTCGTCCCAGAGCGGATGGCGTCCGCTCACCACCGGGATGGCCTCGAAGTTGTACTCCGGCGGAGGGGAGGTCATGCCCCACTCGAGGGTGTCGGCGCCCCACGGGTCGTCCCCGGCCGGCTTTCCCTTGGCCCGGCTGATGGCGAAGTTGATCAGCGTGATCAGGGTGCCGATCCCGAACAGGAAGCTGCCCACGGTGACGATCACGTTGAGGAAGTCCCAGCCCAGGCCCTCGCTGTAGGTGTAGACGCGCCGGGGCATGCCCAAGAACCCGAGGATGTGCATGGGGAAGAAGGCCAGGTTGAACCCCACGAACATGGTCCAGAAGCTGATCTTGCCCAGACGCTCGTCGAGCATGCGCCCGATCATCTTGGGCAGCCAGAAGTACAGGGCGCCGAAGATGGGGAAGACCACGGCGCCGTTGAGCACGTAGTGGAAGTGCGCCACCACGAAGTAGCTGTCGTGCACCTGCCAGTCGAAGGGCATGACGGCCACCATGACCCCGGTGATGCCGCCCAGCAGGAAGATGAGCATGAAGCCCAGGGCGAACAGCATCGGCGTCGTCCACTGGACGTGTCCTCGCCACATGGTGGCGATCCAGCAGAAGAACAGCACGCCGCTGGGGACGGCGATGATCAGGCTGGCGGCCGAGAAGAAGGACATGGCCAGGGCCGGCAGCCCGGTCGCGAACATGTGGTGCACCCACACCCCGAAGCTGACGAAGGCGATGGCCACCAGCGACGCCGCCGCCCACGTGTAGCCGGCCAGCGGCCGGCGGGCGAACACCGGGATGATCATGGAGATCATCCCGGTGGCGGGCACGAAGAGGATGTAGACCTCGGGGTGGCCCCAGAACCAGAAGAGGTGCTGGTAGAGCAGCGCGCTGCCCCCCTCGGCCGGGTTGAGGAACGCCGTGCCGAACAGCCGGTCCGCCTCCAGCAGCACCGTGGCCAGCGTGACGGCGGGGACGGCGAAGACCACCATGAAGGCCATGGCCACGAAGGACCACACGAACATCGGCAGGCGGTTGAGCGTCATCCCGGGGCAGCGCATCTTGAAGGTGGTGACCAGGAAGTTGACGGCGCCCACGGTGGTGGAGATGCCCACGAAGGCCACACCGAGGCCCCAGAAGTCGATGTTGACACCGGGGGAGTAGTCCTTGGAGGTGAGGGGCACGTAGCCGAACCACCCGCCGTCGGGCGGCTTGCCGATGAGGTAGCTGATGTAGATGAAGATCCCCGACAGGAGGAAGACCCAGTAGCTGAAGGCGTTCAGCCGGGGGAAGGCCATGTCCCGGGTGCCCAGCTGGAGCGGCAGGATGTAGTTGCCGAAGCCGGCCAGCACGGGGGTGTTGAACAGGAAGATCATGGTCGTCCCGTGCATGGTGAAGAGCTGGTTGTAGACCTCCGGGCCCATCACGCTGCTCTCGGGGGACGTGAGCTGGGCCCGCATGAACAGCGCCTGCAGGCCGGCGATGAAGAAGAAGACAAAGGCCGTGTAGATGTAGCGCATGCCGATGCGCTTGTGGTCGACGGTGGAGAAGAACCCGAGCAGGCCGGGCTCGTCCTCCCACAGCGTCTCGTTGGCCTCGGTCAGCTCCTCGCGGGGGAGCGGCCGTTCCTCGGTTATGGCCATGGCTACCTCTGGCTTTCCAGGTAGTCGAGCAGGGCGATCACATCATCGCGGTTCATGTGGATGGGCGGCATCAGGTTGCCGGGCTTTATCGACTGGGCGTCCACGATCCACTGGGCCAGGTTGGCCCGGGTGTTCGGCACCGAGACGGCTCCGATGGTGCGCCGGTCCCCGAAATCGGTGAGGTCGGGGCCGAAGGTGCCACGGGCCTCGGTTCCACGGACGGTGTGGCAGGCGCCGCAGGTGGAGCGGGCGAACACCACCTGGCCCTTGGCCGCGCTCTCGCTCGCCGGCGCCGCGGCCGGGCGCTGCTGGCGGGCCACCCAGCGGGCGAAGTCGGCGGGCGGTTCGGCCCGGACCAGGAAGGCCATCTTGGCGTGCTGGATCCCGCAGAACTCGGCGCACTGGCCCCGGTACACGCCGGGCTTGTCGGCCCTCAGTCGCAAGACGTTGCGGTGGTCGGGGACCTGGTCCACCTTCCCGGCCAGCTCGGGCACCCAGAAGCTGTGGAGGACGTCGGCCGTGCGCAGGCCGATCTCCACCGGCCTGCCGGCCGGGATGCGGATCTCGTTGGCGGTGACGATGCCCTCGTTCGGGTAGCGCACGTCCCACCACCACCGGTAGCCCGTGACCTCGATCTTGAGTGCGCCCGGCTCCGGCTTTCGCAACGTGTTGACCGACTGCACGGTGACCACGGCCAGGATGCCCAGGATGATGGTGGGCACGATGAGCCCGCCCACCCAGATGAAGCCGTGGTCGGTGATGCGCGACGGTCGCCCCTCGCCCTCGGTGCCGCGGCCTCGCAGGGCGGCGACGATGATCAGGCCGCCCACCACCAGGTAGACGGCGGTGGCCAGGCCGAACATGAGCCACCAGATGTCGGCGATCTCCTTGGCCGCCGGGCCGTGGGGGTCGAGGGCCGACGGCGACTGGGAGCTGCAGGCGCTGGCCACCAGGCCCGTCGCCACCAGGGCGGCGGCCGTTGCCCGCCGGCGCGAGACGCTGGTCGTCACGGGTAGTTCCAGTAGGCCGGGCCGACCGGGACCGGGAAGTCGCCCCGGGCCTGCAGCACGCCGTCAGGGCCGACCTGGAGCGGGAGCTGGGGCAGCGGTCGCTTGGCCGGGCCGAAGACGGGCCGAGCCTCGTCGAGCACGTCGAAGGCCGACTGGTGGCACGGGCACAGCAGCTGGTGGGTGTCGGCCTGGTAGAGGCCGACGGGGCAAGCGGCGTGGGTGCAGAGCTTCGAGTAGGCGATCAGGCCCTCGGGCGCCCAGTCCTCACGGCCGGGTCGGGGCTTCAGCTGGCCCTCCTCCACCCGGATCAGCACGGTCTGGTCGTCAGCCGACCCGGCGTGACCCTCCGGGAACACGGTGACCAACCCACCGACGGGCACGGCCTCGGCCCGCACCACCCGCCCCTCCTCGTCCACCACGCGGGAGCCCGCCTTCCACGACGTTCGCTCCAGGGTCTTGCCGGGGCTCGGGCCCAGGGAGCGGATGGGGAACACGGCGGCGGCGCCCAGGGCGGCGGCGGCGGCGCCCAGCATCCGCCGGAGGAACTTGCGGCGGTGGATGACGCCGGCCCGGTCGAGCTCCTCGTCGAAGGCCTCGAGCTCCTCTTCCGGGGTGGCGAGCTCCTCGCGCTGCTGTTCCTCACCCCCGGAGGGCAGCAGGTGCTCGCCCCACACGACGAAGCCGTAGCCCAGGCCGCCCAGCGCCAGGGCCAGGAGCAGGCCCTCGAGCTGAGGCTGGCCGCCCCGCCGGTAGACGACGGCCAGGGCCAGAGCAGAGACGACGGTGACGGCGAAGCCGGCCGCCACCCGCACCTCGGCCTTGCGCTCGCTGCGCTCCGTGCTCGACTTGCTCACGACCGGCTCACTCCCGTTCCCCGATCCACACCACGGCCAGGATGAGCAGGCCCATCCCGACCACCCAGGCGATGAGGCCCTCGGGCAGCGGCCCCAGGTGCCACAGGCTCTGGCCACCCCGGTTCTCCGGGTTGCGCAGGTACTCGACGTAGCGGACGATGGAGTTGACCTGCTCGTCGCTCAGCACCTCCTCGCCGAAGGTGGGCATCCCGACGGGCCCCGAGCGGATGGCTTCGGCCGTCTGCAGGGGGGTGACCTCCTTGAGGGAGGGCGACTCGATGCCGCCCAGCAGGGCGCCGCCCGAACCGGCCCACTGATGGCACGACGCGCAGTGGGCCTGGTACAGCTCCCCGCCCTCCGACAGCTTCCCCTTCCGGACGTCGACCTCGGGGATGTCGGGCTCGGGGGCCAAGAACCGGCGCATGTGGTCGACCAGGGCGGTGATCTCGGCGTTGGTGTACCGGGGGGGGCGCCGGCGCCGGTCGGAGTCGGGTTTCTCCTTCGGCATGCGCCCGGTGGAGATCGTGTAGTGGGCCTGGGCGGGGCCGATGTCGTGCAGGCTCTGTCCCTGCGGCGTCCCCTCGCCGTCCACTCCATGGCAGGTGGCGCAGTCCCGCAGGTAGAGGAACTCGCCGTCGGGGACGACCGGTTCCGAGGCGGCCTGCGCCGCCCGAGCCGTGGGCCGGACGGCCTCCGGGCCGACGAGGGGTGCGGCGACGAGCGTGAGGAGGAGCGGGACGGTCAGCACCAGCCACGAGCGGACCCGCACCGAGCGCCGCCCCCCCATCGCTAGGGTCGATTCCCCGGCGAAGGCGTGACGGCTCGGTGCGGGCGCCGGCTCCGGCGCCGAGCGGCACCACGGGCGACCGGCACGCGGTCATCTTTCCCGAGGCTGACCGCGGCGCGCAAGGCCTCCGGAGACGAAAGAAGGGCGGCGTCAGGGCGTGGGATCGCCGATCTCCTCACCGGCCTCGGAGGCCCCCTGGTCCATGAGGTCCGTCTCCAGCGCCTCTCGGCTCGTGACGGGGTCGTCGTCTTGGCCGGCGGCCTGGTCCCGGACCTCGTCCTGGGTGGCCTGCTCCGGGTCGCGCTCGGGCATGGCAATGTTCTAGTCGCATGGAGAGCGTCGAGTTGGCTTTCGATACGTCGGGGCGTCGCCTGGTCGACCTGACCAAGCAGGTCGGGGACTTCTGCGCCGGCAAGGGGGACGGGCTCGTTCACCTCTTCGCCCCCCACGCCACCGCCGGGCTCGCCCTCATGGAGCTGGGATCGGGTTCCGAGACGGACCTGGACGAGCTGCTCGACCGGCTGTTGCCACGCGACGACCGCTACCGCCACCGCCATGGCTCGCCCGGCCACGGCGCCGACCACCTGCTGCCCGTCCTGGTCTCGCCGTCGCTGGCCATTCCCGTGGGCGGAGGCCGTCTCCAACTGGGCACGTGGCAGAGCGTGGTCCTGGTCGACCTCAACGAGGACAACCCGGATCGCACCGTTCGGCTGAGCTTCCTGGCAGGGTAAGGGGCATGGGGACGCACCGTCGTGACTGAGAAGATCGGCTCCACGTTCCAGAACTCCATCGAGGAGGGCGAGCAGCGGCTCAGCCGGCGCTGGGCCGCCCTGTTCGCCACCGGGGCGGTGGGCGGCATCGACGTGGGGATCGGGGTCTTCGGGCTGATCATCGTGCACGAGGCGACGGGGAGCCCGCTGCTGGCCGGCTTGGCCTTCGGCATCGGTTTCATCGCCCTGGCTCTGGCCAACAGCGAGCTGTTCACCGAGAACTTCCTCGTGCCCATCGCCGCCGTGGCCGCCGGGCGGGCGCGTCCCCTCGCCGTGGTCCGGCTGTGGGGGGGAACGGCCGTCACCAACCTCCTCGGAGGATGGGTGCTGATGGCGGTGGTGATGTTGGGGTTCCCCAAGCTGCGCCCCACCGCGGTGGAGCTGGCCGAGCACTACGTCGACATGGGGATCGGCTCGGAGGCCTTCGCCACCGCCGTCCTGGGCGGAACGGTCATTACGCTCATGACCTGGATGCAGCGAGGCGCCGACTCGCTGGCCACGCAGCTGGTGGCCGCCGTGGCCGCCGCCTTCCTGCTCGGCGCCGGCCCGCTGAACCACGCCATCGTGGTCTCGCTGGTCATGTTCGCCGGCCTCCAGGCCGGCGCCCCCTTCGGCTACCTCGACTGGCTGGGGGTGCTGGGCTGGGCCACCGTCGGCAACATCGTGGGCGGTGTGGGCCTGGTCACGGTGCTCCGACTGGTCCAGGTGGGGAAGGACCGGCTGGTCGAGGAGCGGGAAGCGGCGGGTTCAGGCGACGTGAGCGTGGACGAGGGCGAGCGCGAGCCGCTGGGTTCATCACGTCGCTGATCCCGTCGCTCAACAGGTTGAGCCCGAGCACGGCGAGGACGATCGCCGCCCCTGGGAACAGCGACATCCACCACGCCGTGCGGATGAACCGCTGGGCGTTGTTGACCAGGTAGCCCCAGCTCACCACGCTGGGGTCGCCCAGTCCCA